>JAFPXU010000141.1 GCA_017394605.1 Clostridia bacterium
CATCCCCTCGGGGAGCATCCCGAAAAAGTTCCCGACGCCCATTGCTGGTTCGAGGATGTTGCCGGACGTGAAGCCCATGCTTTCGACCGCCTCATAGATCGCGGAAATCACAGTGGGGCTTGTATAATGGGCGTTCAGGGTGGATCCCCGCGCTGCCTCGTATTCCTCTTGTGTCAGAGCAGCCTTCAGCTCAGCGTATTCACTGGTCCACTCGCTTTTCTCCGGGTCGAACGCCTCCGGAATGCCGCCCCAGCCCACATAGCGGGACAGGGTTTCCTGTTCCTCCGGCGTCGCGTTCCGGTCCTCCGCCTCGATGGTTTTCAGCGTTCGGATCGCGTCCATGTTCATGCGGAATTTCGTCTTCGGCCCGCCTTCGCCGAGGTGTTCGTCCGTGATACGGAAGTTTTCAAGCGGCGGCAGATGTGGGATCGGTTCCATCACCGGCTTGCGTCCCCGTCCCGTGAGATCGAACACGATGGAGTGCAGGCCGTTTTCCCTCTCATAATCGGTGAGGTCTGCGTCGCCGGAATACACGCTGACGCCGGAGAAGAGGGAATCCGAAGTGATTTCGGGATTCAAAACCGTTTCCGATGGGACGTGTACGCCCGGACGGGATGGAGAAACGGCAGGGGGAAGTTCCTCCCCGTCATGTTCTTCTGTAATGTCCACTTCTGAAGCGTCGGGGATTTCATCTTCGTCCAAAACCTGCGCGGGTTCATCCCTTATTACGGTGAAAAGACCAACGTCAACCCATTCTTCAAAACTGGTACGGGTCATACCGTAAATCTTCCCCTCCGCAGGATCTCCTATCCGGTAAAACAGCTTTTCCGCGCTCACAGCCTCAATCATCAGCGGACTTTGTTTTGGATTCGAGGGATCGGCCATAAAACCGTCTCCAAGCGAATAAGCATGACCTTCGGGCGTATGGAAAACACACGCCTCCCGCAGTACTGCAAGCTGTTCCTCCGGCGTCTTCCGGTCAAGTCGGTTCCTCTCAACGTCCCGTCCTGTTTTCAGGAACGTGATGCGGTAGTTCATCAAAAACTGCTCGTCATGATAGCATACCGGCGATGCGACAACCATCTTCTGGTCGTCGTTCAGTTTCGGAGTATCGCTGAAGTCCGTTTGGAATCCAAAATTGACCGGAGCATAGAAAAAGAGCGTGTTGTCGCGCTCTCCAAGATAGATTCCGACGTTTGCCCTTTCTTCATCAAAACGCCCCTCTTCGATCAGCTCCGCAAGGCGGCTCCTCACTTGCGGCCATTCCCACACAATGTCTATGTCGGTTCCGGTCACGGTAAAATGAAGAGGAAGATCGGCCCTGCTGCCGTATTCCTGCGCCAACCACTGTGCCGCGTCTTCATCCTGTCCATGCTCCCGCATATATTCCAACATTCTCTGCCGACTTTCCGGGTCACCGTTCCACTCAAGAAGAGAATCGTCAATCTCGTCCTGCGTCATGATCTGTTCCGGTGCGTTTCCGGGAAAGGCTCTCCATCCATCCGCGCCGTACTCTGCCTCATGATCGTTCAAGTCCCGCTCTGCTTCATGATCGATGGACAGCACTCTTCGTACTTCATGCTGCCCGTTCTCCGTTGCGGTGGAAATAATAAGGTCATAGCTGATGCGGAGATCTTCCAGGCAGCTTGGCAGTTCAAAGACAGGGAACGCACAGATTTCAACCTGCCCCACTCCTGGCAGATACCGCTCGCGTAATGGCAGATCCAGCAATTCTGACGCGATTCTGGCATCTTCTCCGAAGAGATCATAATAATCCCCATGCTGATACAGCACCAGCTCATCCGGATAACGATTTTTCAGAGCGTTATACTCTGAAATCAAATCCGGCCCCAGTTTCTCACCGGTAGAGCGATTCTGGGGTTCGGATACAGGGGTAATTTCCTCACTTTCCGGCGCTTCTTCCTCATCAGGGTATTCGGACTCTTCCTCTGGATTCTGCATAACTTCCGGAACCTCAAAGAAACGTCCCTGTTCTGTCAGGCGGTCGATCCGCTTGACCACGTTCGCCCACGAAAGCTCCACGTCCACGCAGTCAGCTTTCTGAAGCCTGATTCCCCTGCCATCATGCCATTCCGAACTATGGGTACTCCCCGATAAGGCATGAGATCTGCCGCCAATCCCATACTCATTTTCCAGGAAATCAGTCTTTTCTTTTTGCGTGTGCCCTTCTGCAAAGAACCGGGCAATCCGTTCTTTCCCTCCGGCAATCTGACTGCCCGCACCCAGCGTGTGGGCAATCTCATCTTCCGTAATGAAGGAGGAAGGTGCGGGCATCTCCGTTCTTTCCGTGGTAAACGTCCGTATGGGAAGATCCATTTCTTCCATGCTGGCCAGCAGCTCTTCGGGGCGGTGATAACTATACCGGAGCAGATCCCGGTTTTCTGCATAATCCTGGATGAAGGTCCTGAGATCGTCCGTAAGACGGTGACGGAACTCCGGATCTGAGATTCGTTCCGCGATTCTTTCCATCGCCACGTCAGCCGGATACTGTCCCAAATCCGCAACAGAGATGAGGTAACGGTCCTGCGCCTGGTCGTCGAGATCCCGCCGCAGGAACCAGACAGTTTCCGCAATCTTCCGTCTCTCCGTCCCCAAAGCTTCCGCGATTTCCACGTTCGTCGCAAACATCCCTGCCATGAGCATTCCGTCGATCCGTTCCGCCGCTTCTGTCCATGAAAGAACCTGGGCATCCGAGCGGTATTCCGCAGAGATCCCCGCAGAGAACCGAAGCCCTTCTTCAGCGTACCATGCTGAATACTTTCCGCCGTCCGTGTTCAGGCCGTAACCCCCGTGATACATTTTCTGTAAATACGTTGCGTGGTCTTCTTTCGGCTTTTCCTTCATGAACTCAGCGACAATGAACCTCCGTGCATCATCGGAATTGCTTCCATAGCGCAGAAAATCGTCGATCACCGCATCCGGGATTGAAAAAGCGAAGGGCCGGTTGTCCCGGCTCTCCGCCTCATCGATATTGTGGATCTGCTCTGTCTCCGAAGGGAACAGGCTTAACTGAACACTACCTCCGGCAAAAGTATTTCTTCCGCCTGCGCTTTGCAGTTGTTCATCAAGCCCACCCATTTCATCGGATCGGACGCTTTCAGGCTCTCCGTCGCGCCCACCGTCTCCGCCAGCTTCGGGATCAGTTCCTCCATCCTCTGCTCCATCGTCTCCTCGATCTCCAGCAGGTGCGGGAACAGGCTCTCGTTCAGCGTCATCCTGTTGAACAGGATCGGCCGGTTCTCCATCAGGTATTTCTTTCTCATCCTCCCGTATCTCCCGATGGGTCTGGTTTCCTTCAGCTTGAAGTCCGGGATCAGGTAATCCCCGTTCTGCTTGTACTCGATCATGGTCTGCACTCCTTTCCTGTAACGCAACTTCATTTTCTCTCTGCTGTGCTCTTTCGTGATTCCGAAGGGTAATTTCAATTTCCCTCAGGATTTCCCGGTCGATCTGGTTGACTGCGGTTCCGACAATTTCTGCGGTTTCCGGTGTGAAATACTCAAAGAGAGGCTCAAAATCCTCCTCGTCGATGTAGTCCCTCGGCTCCAGCTGACACCGTTTCATCACTGCGTATGCCGCGCTGACGGTCACAGACTCCAGGAACCACCGTTCCCCTGCATCGATATTGTACTCCTCGCCGTCAATTTCTGCAAGGATGCCGTGGACTTCCCGCGAATGTCCGTCTAAATATTCCTGTGCAAGATTTGCCGCAGCCGTCCAAAGTTGGTCTGACAGTGATGCAACTTCCGGAGCACCGTAGTATTCCGCGAGAATTGAGGTAATGAGTGGACGGTTCTCCGAATTGATCCGCCAGAGATTCACCGGACGGGATCTCTCCCGAGCTCCGGTATCCGCAACGTCGAACACATACCGGAGCTGCATCGTGTCCCCGGTATTGTCCAGGAGGGCAATGCCTTTCGAGCCGCGGCGCACGAAACGTCCCATTCTCTGATTCCACAGCTCATATTCCGCACACGCGGTCGCATTCGGACGCTGGGCGTAGATCAGTACCTGATCCGCATAGTTGTACTTGTACATTCGGGACGCTGTTTCGAGAAATCCCGTCCATGCGTCCAGATCATGGGTGAAATGCCGTATTGTCGATTCCGAAAGCTCCTGATAGGTCTGAATCTTATCCGGCATCCGTTTCCTCCCCTTCATCAAAATCGGGAATGAGATCGAGCGTTACATACTCCTCGTCACTCATAGCCTCCAGTTTACGGATTGCCGTGTCGGTCAGTTCCCGAAGATCCGTTTCATCAGGCTCCAGATAGGCGCGCATCTCCACAAGCGCATCCTTCGTTCCCGTCCGGGTTCCGGTGTTGTAGATAGCGAGGATCATGGTTTCATCGTATGTTAGCATTCTTCTTTGCCTCCTTTGCTTTCTGCGGCTGTTTCGGGACTTTCTCCATTGCCCGGATCGCATCCAGAACAGACGGCTGCTTCTTGGCAGCGTGTTCCAGCCTCACCGCCTTATGTTCCTGCTTTCCGAAATCCGGCAGATCCTTAAACCCGAAGCTGTCGCAGTAATGATAGGATACCACATCACCCTGCTTCAGCGCAACGATGTCGCTTACGGACATGCTCGGGCCTTCGTACCCTCTCGGACGTTCTTCCTGATTAAACCGCTCAAAAATCGCCTC
>JAFPXU010000142.1 GCA_017394605.1 Clostridia bacterium
AAAGTCCACTACACGCTTGGTAGTAGGAAGTGTTAGCCGAACGGCAAGGGTGTCCGCCGTGAGACGGAATCTGAAGGAAGCCGCAGGCAAAGTTCCGAGCCGACGAACAGAAATCGCATAGAAGGCGGGGCAGAGCGGACGAGGCTGCAAGACAAGTCGAAGTCCCATACTACCCGGACTCTGTCACGTAAATGCGGCGGCTGCATGGAATGAAGGCTATTGCACCTTAAGCGGGGAGGTCTGCGAGGCACGCATCAAATGGGATGTAACCCATACTGCAAGGTATGGCTGAACTCGCAGAAGTCAGTCTGGGTCGTAGTACCTGAGAAGTCGGTGAAAGCCGACGGAGGGAAGGACCCGGCGGATAATGATATATAGAACTGTACGCTTGAATCATGACTGAAAGCGGAAAACCCGGGGAGGGTCTATCTGCTTGAAAGTAGGTCGGAAACTGAGGATAGAGGGCAGAAGTAGCTTAGTGAGAATAGACGTACAGGGCAAGCAGAAGGCAATATATCATTAGCCGAACCGCCGCTTGCGGGACCGCATGAGCGGTGGTGTGGGAGGACGGGGGTTAATCACCCCCTCCTACCCGATTACAGATCCGTTATTCCATTTCCTTTGCGAGGAAGGCTTCGAACTTGGGAAGCCACCAGTCCCTGTATCCCTCAAGCGAGGGATGGACGGGATCCTTCATATACTTTTGATAGTCTTCCGGGCTGACGGAAAGCATCTCCGGATCGCTCCAGAGATCCAAAACGCCGATATGCCATTTCTCCTTCACCTGCAGCAAGGCGGCCACCATTTTCTCATACGGCTCGCTTTGGAACTTCGTGCCGGTATAGAACCCGACGGGGCAGTGCCAGCGGTCTTTGGCATATTTTATGATGAACTCGATGGCACCCACGACCGTTTGTCTGTCGTAAACGGACAGATCGGCGGAAAGAGGCTCGGGAGATACGCAGCCTAAAGTGTTTCCCCGGCCTGCATCGTTGGTGGAAAGCTGGACCAGCACGTAATCAAGCGCCGGGATGTCTTTGCATTCCGAAAGGAGTCTTGAGACGTAGGAGTCGCTCGAGTTGTCCGCCAAAGTCGTCCCGCCCACGGCATGCTTGTGTACTTCTGCCCCGCAGTACTCATTTAACATATCGGCAAAGGATACGCCGTTGCTCCCGGTCCCGAATGTGACGCTGGATCCCAGACATAGTATCTTTTTGGATGAAAAATCCTGATGCTTCATTTTCTGCCCCCCTTACGGCTAATTTGAATCCTGCTTCATTATAGCACGCGAAAAGGAGAGGCTGCAACCTTATTCTTTCGGCTCGGAAGGACTGTCCTGCGAAGGAGAAGAATCCTGAATGGGCCCGGATCTCTTTGCCTGGATCACGCAGAAGATCCCGCCGATGAGGAACGTCAGCGAAAAGGCGAACGAAAGAGCGGACCAGATGGCAAGGTCCTTGTATGATCCGTAATTCGCAATACCGATCAAAGCGCCGGCAAAGTAGAAACCTGCGGATACGAAGCCGCCGTAAAGATGCTTGCGGGTCGCGATGCCGACGATGCCGGCAACCAGCATACTGATGGCAAGCAAAAGACCTGCAGTCCCGCTCACTTCTCCATTTTCAGATAAAGCGTTGCCGATACCGGCAAAACAGGACTGAAATGTTATAAATGCAAATAGAACGATGCTGATGATGCCAATGACGAGTCTGGCGGTTTTCATGTCTATTTCTCCTTTAGTTGATTGTTAATGTGACCCTATCGTAAATAAAATCCGTAAGAAAATCGTTATAATCATATACTTTCAGTATGAATTCGATCGACGAGACAGTTTCGATTCCTTTTTCTGAGAGCGAACTCTTGTACCAACTCATTTCATCGAACTTGCAGTCTCCCGCCCGGACGGTGGTCGCATAGAACGGATCCGCCATGATACCGTTGACGGCTTCTTCGTCCGTTGAGAACATGATTGTTTTGTCTTTCGTTTTGTTCACCAGGAAAAGGTCGAGGTAGAACCCCCAGGAATCGATCCTGTACCCTGTGACGATGACAGTCGCGTACTCGTTGTCAGCGAGAACAAGATCAGTCGGCAACTGCTCCCGTACGAATTTGGTCGCGTACTGCTCGCCGTAAAGATAGATATGAGCGCTTTCGTTGACAAAATCTCCGGCAAACCAGTCATTGTAGTCGTAAACGCGAATATCGAGCCGTATATCCGTCAGGTAGTCAATGTACCGTGCGGCTGCTCCAACGTCTGATGAATAGAAAGTGATTGATTCGTAGGCTTTGCTGCCCGGTGCGACCTTTTCGGATGAGATAGATCCGCAGGCAATCCCGCATATGGCTCCCCCCGAGACGGAGAACATCATGGTCTTGTCCGACGTTTTGTTGTAAAACTCCGCTTGCAGTGAAAATCCGGAATAGTTGTCCGGACTGATGCCTGTAATGACGATGGAACACTCGTTCGTGTCGATGATCGTCTCACCTGTGAACGTTATATGGCTGCAGACGGGCTCGATGACTTTCTGGGCGACGATCGTCGCGCCGCATACGGAGCAGTGGCTTCCTTCGGTCCTGCCCGCTTCGGTGAAAGTCGGTTCGATAGCCGGATCCATTACCGGGGTATGACCGGTCGCCGGGATCGAAGCCTGTGCCACGAGGACCGCTCTGCAAACGGAGCAGTGGCTGCCTTCCGTGAGACCTGTCACGGTGCATGTGGGGGCCCTTGCCGCGTCGGTTACGACCGTGTGTCCGGTCGCAGGAACGGTTTCCTGGGCAAGAAGGACCTCACCGCATACGGAGCAATGGCTTCCTTCCGTTTTTCCGGGCTGCGTGCAGGTCGGCGCGACAGCCGTATCCGTTACGACTCTATGTGACGCGGGAATCGTCTGCTGCGCTTTGATGACCTCGCCGCACACGGAACAGTGACTCCCTTCGGTAAGGCCGTCTTCGGTGCACGTGGGAGATTTGGCCGGGTCGGTCACGACCGTGTGAGCGGCCGGGATCCTTGTCTGCGGGACGATGATCTCGCCGCATTCAGAGCAGTGGCTTCCTTCTGTCAGCCCGTCTTCCGTACAAGTCGGTGTAACACCGGGATCCGTGACAGGCACGTGGGTGTGTCCCGGCGTTTCGGACTGTTGTCCGGCCTGTGTGTCCGTTTTGTCATCCGGGATCTGCGTCTGCCCCGAATCGCACCCTGCCAGCAGCAGAAGAAGCAGCAGCAACGGCAGAAGGAAAAGCGCTATACGTTTGATTCTCATGGTTTACCTCAGTAATAACAGCCCCGGACCGGAAAGAA
>JAFPXU010000143.1 GCA_017394605.1 Clostridia bacterium
AGCGCTTGTCGAAACCATCGGCTGCTCCGGTATGACCCATTCCGCCGCTATGGCGAGTGAAATCCTGCCCGGAAAGACCATTCTGGAAGCGCTGAATACCGACCTCGTGTGCGATGCCATCAACACTGCCATGCGGGAGCTTTTCCTGCAGATCGTTTACGGCCGCACCCAGTCCGCGTTCTCTGACGACGGTCTGCGCGTCGGCGCAGGTCTCGAGGACCTCGGTAAGGGACTCCGCTCCATGGTCGGCACGATGTACGGCACCCGCGCCAAGGGAACACGTTACCTCGAAATGACAGAGGGCTATGTCGTTAAAATGGCACTGGACAAGGACGATCAGGTCTGCGGCTACCAGTTCCTGAGCATGGGCAAGATGATGGATGACATCAAGAAGGGCTTGTCCCCGCAGGAAGCGTACGACAAGAATCTCGGCACATATGGCCGCTTTAAAGCGGAAGACGGCGCGGTCAAGTGGATCGACCCGCGTAAAGAATAAAGGAGGCACAGCACATGGCTTTGTTTGAGAATTATGAAGGACGTATGCCTCAGCTGCAGCCCGTCCTGGACAAATACGGATTCAAATCCTTTGAAGATGTCAAAGCATACACCAACGGCAAGGGCGTCGACGCTTATTCCATCGTCGAAAGCACGCAGCCGATTTGCTTTGAAAATGTAAAGTGGGCTTATGAGCTCGGCGCTGCCATCGCGATGAAAGAGAATGTGAAAACCGCTGCCGAAGCCGCAAAATGGATCGGTGTCGGTCTGCAGGCGTTCTGCATTCCCGGTTCCGTGGCAGACCAGCGTCAGGTCGGTATCGGTCACGGCAACCTTGGTGCCATGCTTCTTGACGAGGAAACGGAGTGCTTCGCTTTCCTTGCAGGACATGAGTCCTTCGCCGCTGCGGAAGGTGCCATCAAGATCGCTCTGAACGCGAACAAGGTCCGTAAGAAACCCCTGCGCGTTATCCTGAACGGTCTCGGCAAGGATGCAGCCATGATCATCAGCCGCATCAACGGATTCACGTATGTGCAGACCAAGTACGATTATCTGTCCGCGGACGTGAAGGAAGACCATGCGCTTACCATCGTCAGCAAAACGGCCTATTCCAGCGGGGACCGCGCAAAAGTCAACTGCTACGGTGCGGACGATGTTCGTGAGGGCGTTGCCATCATGTGGCATGAGGGTGCGGATGTTTCCATTACCGGCAACTCCACAAACCCGACTCGTTTCCAGCATCCCGTAGCCGGCACATATAAGAAAGAGCGCTGGGAAGCGGGGAAGAAGTATTTCTCCGTTGCTTCCGGCGGCGGCACAGGCCGTACGCTGCATCCCGACAACATGGCTGCAGGTCCTGCCTCTTACGGCATGACGGACACCATGGGCCGTATGCATTCCGACGCGCAGTTCGCAGGTTCTTCTTCCGTTCCCGCTCATGTGGAAATGATGGGATTCCTGGGCGCAGGCAATAACCCCATGGTCGGCATGACCGTGGCTGTAGCCGTGGCCGTCCAGCAGGCGATGAGCAAATAATCCATTCGCTGCACAACGCTCCCGGAGGAGACTTCGGGAGCGTTTTTATCAAAAAGATGGGGGGCATTCGGAATGAATCATCCGGAAGAAGCAAAACGTCTGTTCCTGGAAGGATATAACTGCGCACAGGCCGTTTTTTGCGCCTATAGGGACGTGACCGGACTGGATCTGGATACATCCGCACGGCTGGCGTCCTCCTTCGGGGCGGGCATGGGCAGGCTTCGGGAGGTATGCGGCGCAGTAAGCGGCGCTCTGATGGTACTGGGATATGTCCGCGGTTACGACGGTCCGAATGATCAGGACACCAAGGCAGCGCAATACGCTCTGGTACAGCAATTCGCCGGTCTGTTCCGGGAACATAACGGTTCGATCATATGCCGCGAACTTCTGAAAGACATCGAGTTCACAGAAGGCAGCATACCGCAGGCACGGACATCTGAATTCTACAGTGTTCGGCCTTGTCCGCACCTGACCGAGGATGCCGCCTCAATCCTTGACGGGTTACTATTTAATCAGACTGAAAAATTAGAGGAGTAGCTATCATGATCCGACATATTGTCATGTTCAAAATCAAAGATGAATTCAAAAGCGAAATTCCGCAGCTCGTGAAAAACTTCTACGGAATGAAAGGAAAAATCGAAGGCATGCTGGACCTTGAGGCAGGGCAGGATGTGCTGCACAGCGAACGTTCCTACGACCTGGCTCTGATTACCGTGTTTGACAGCATGGAATCCTTTCAGGCTTATCAGACGCATCCGGTTCATCTTCCTGTCAAAAAACGCATGCATGAAGTCAGAAGCGCTTCTGTCGCGTGTGATTTCGAAATCTGATTCTTCATCCGGACACGGTTTTCCGCGCCTGTACGGCGCGGGTATTTTTGTGTCGGAAAGGAAAGCACACTCCGCGCTGTGATCGGAGGACCGGAAACATATCCGAAGTGTAAATGACGATGATTGGTTTATGTTCCGGTGATGCATGTCCATCTGTGCAGAACTCCTTTTAATCTATCAAAGGAGACGGAAGATGCTTAGTCTGTATAATCCGGAATACAGGGATCTCTGGTTCAGGCAACAGATGCTTTCGGACTGGGAAACCATGTCGTACAATCACACCTGGGGCGGAACGATTGCATGGCCGGAAGAAGAGTGGAGCGGGTGGTACGAATACTGGGTCATCAATCCCGAAGGTAAAAGATACTATCGGTATCTAAAAAACGAACAAGGAGAGTTCGTCGGCGAGATCGCCTATCACTACGATGAAGAGATCCGGCATGAAATCGCGAATGTCCTCATTTATGCGCCGTACAGGGGCAGGGGATATGGATCGTGTGCCCTTGATCTACTTTGCAAGGAGGCAAAAAAGAACGACGTATCATTGTTGTATGATGATATCGCTATCGATAATCCCGCGATCGGGCTGTTTTACCGGCACGGATTTTCGGAGGATTTCCGGACGGACGATCGGATTTTCCTCAGAAAAAAACTGTAGCATAATCATTTCAGAGAGGAGCATCGCCAACATGAAAAAAGAAAAAACCGAAAAAGTGCTTGTTACAGTAAGCGCAGTTCTCGGTATCGTTGCGCTGATCCTTATATTGATCTCTGTATTCGGTGATTTCAAAACCAACTGGGTCCTGGCCGCCGGATTGTTCTGTGTCGCAGTCGGAAGTGTTTGCAATATCATCCACTTGTTGAAAGGCAGAAACGGCAAGCGATGAAAATCCCGCAAATGTCTGTACTACATTTCATGGCAACCGCTGTTGAACCGATCGTGAAAACCGCGGAAGATGCCATACCGGAATCTGTCTGATAAACTTTCATTTTTCTTGCTTTGCACTATCGGGAATCGTAAACCGTGAACATATCTGAACTGAAACTGAACGATCTTCAGCCTTCTCAGTTTTATATCTCATCCGGGAAGCTGAAGGACATAGAATCCTGGTTTGATCCTGCCGGTTTGTCCGGTATTGAACCTATCCCAGTCAGAATGCTGGACGGCGACGGACATACCCGAGCGGTAGCCGCACTGAGAGCCGGTCTGGATTCCGTACCGCTTATATGGGATGAGGATGATCTGGACTGGGATATGTACCGCGCTTGCGTAAAGGCCTGTAGGGAGCGGTCGGTTTTTTCTCCTTCAGATCTTCTTACACGCATCATTTCCGAAAAGGAATATATAGAAAAATGGGACCGATGGTGCGATGCCTTGCAGGAGAAAATCAGGAATAATAGGTAAAGAAAACTCTTTCTATCTGTTCGACCCTGAGAAGAAGATCCGGTTTGGAACCGGATCAAGGAATTGCCGGCCATGTATGTACGGAATTGGCAGTCCCTGCGGCGCTGAACAATCTGAAGGAGAAACTGTCATGATTCATCTTGAAGAGATAACGGAAGATAACTGGATGGACGTAGCGTCCTTGTCTGTAAATGACACCCAGAAACAGTTTCTGGCGCCTGCGATCGGAATTATCGCAAGGGGATATGTTTACAGGAACTGCGGCGGGAAAGTGATTGTCATTGAAGACGGGGATACGATTGTCGGCGTCGCGCTCGTGCGTGAATTCACGGACGAGCCCTTAGGATATGATCTCCAGCAGTTTATGATCGATCAGCGGTACCAGGGCAGAGGATACGGTTCCGCAGCACTTAACCTCATACTGGATGGGCTGCGGTCGGAAGGGCACTATGATCACGTGGAAGTCTGCGTGAAAAAGGATGACGCGGAAGCCATCCGGCTGTATGAGAAGCACGGCTTTACCGATTCCGGTTATTATGACGAGGACGTGCCGGATTCTCTGAATATGATCTGCCGTCTGTTCTGATATGCCTCTACCGGTTCCCGGATGCCGCAATTTTCTCTTAAGCAAATCAACCGCACATATGACCTCTTCCGAAAAAACGAGAATCATAGATCAGGATATTGTCCTGATCCCATATTATCCAAATCCTGACGTAACGCTTGCGTGGTATCAGGATCCGGAGTTATGCCGTCAGGTCGACAATACGGAACGTGTATATGATCCGGAACGTCTCGACCGGATGTACACGTATCTCAGCACACACGGAGAGTGTTTTTATATCCGTTATCGGGGAACGTTCGTTGGAGATGTTTCACTGAGAGACAGCGGAGAGATCAGCATCGTCGTATGCAAATCGTATCAGAACCTGCATATCGGCCGGAGATGTGTAAAAGAAATGATTGTTTTGGCAGCGGAAAAAGGAATGAAAGAAGTGAAGGCAAACATCTATTCATTCAATACGCAGAGCGCAAGGATGTTTGAGTCCTGCGGATTCCTGAAAACGGCGGGGGAATGGTATACGTATAGGATCGAATAAAAGGGATGTGTTTCGGCAGGATCTTCAATGATTTCAAGAAAGTGTCCTGATCTCCGCGGTAAAATTTCCCTTATCCGCAGTCAGAACCGCATAGGACGGCTCGCTCGTAAATGCCAGAGCGCCGGGATTGAGAAAGGTGATTCCGTCTTTCTGCTGCTGATTGGCGGTATGAGTATGTCCGTAGAGAACAAGAGCCGCGCCTTCCGCCCGTGCAGCAGACGCAAGGCTTTCGAGCGCAGGTTCATGTTTGACGTTATACAGATGTCCGTGCGTAGCAAAAACAGAGATTCCGCCGACCGTACAGGCAATGGAACTGCTGAGCGCTGAACGCGGATCACAGTTGCCCCGTACGGCATAGAATGGCAGGGAAGGAAAAACGGTCTGCACCGCCTTCACGTCGCGCTCTCCGTCGCCGAGAAAGAAGCACAGAACGGGCTTCTCTTTTTTTATCGCTTTGATCATCGGCTCCGGGAAACCGTGAGAATCCGAAAAGATACAGATCTTCATCTTGTTTTCATCACAGCCGATGATCCAGAAGCAACGCCTCAACAGATTTCCTGTCCGGCATAGACCGGATCGCGCCTTTTTTTGTGGTCACGAGATAGGCAGCGGCATTGGCAAAGGAAAGCATTTCCTTCATTTCCGCCTCGCTGTAATCACGGAGGCCGTGTTCGAGTACATAGTTCAGAATACAGGCGCAGAACGTGTCGCCCGCGCCGGTCGTATCGATCACGCCGCCGAGCTTGCAGGCAGGCATAAACACGCGGTTATTTCCGCAGTAGGAATAACTTCCTTCGGAACCGGCCGTTACGTTGAGAAGGCGGATGTTCGGATACTTCTTTTGAAGGATTTCCGCACCGCTGTCGAAATCCTTCACACCAGTCACAAACTCCAGTTCGTTGTCAGCGATTTTCAGGATGTCGCACTTTCCAAGTCCCCATAGGATAGCATCTTTTGCGTCGTCAAGTTTTCTCCAGAGCGGGGGGCGAAGATTCGGATCAAAGGAAATCAGCGCGCCTGCTTCTTTTACAACATCCATGGCGCGTATAGTCGCGGAGCGGCAGGGTTCGTCGGTCATGGAGAGCGTACCGAAATGAAAGATGCGGCAGTCCCGGAGCATATCCTCGTCCAGCTCTTCAGGACGCAGAAGCATATCCGCGCCGGGTTTCCGGTAGAAACTGAAATCTCTGTCCCCGTTCGGAAACGTATGCACGACCGCGAGCGTCGTATTGATCCGTTCATCACGGCGGAGGCAGGAGACATCGATTCCCGTATCCAGTAGCACGTTCTCCAAAAGATCGCCGAAACTGTCTTTTCCGACCTTGCCGATGAAGGCGCAGTGTCTGTTCAGTTTGCGGAGCATCGCCAGCACGTTGGCCGGCGCTCCGCCCGGATTTGCCTCAAAGAGCAGGTTGCCTTGTTCGCTTAATCCGTTCTGTGTAAAATCGATAAGCAGTTCGCCCAGTGCGACTACGTCAAATCGTTTTTCTTTCATCTCATGCCTGCCGATCTTTCGAAATAAGGGGCTGCCGAAGCAGCAGCCCCGTTGTGTCACTTTATGGATCAGATCAAGTTCTGATCGCTGTTCAGATTGCCAACCAATTTCTCGCGGATCACGTTCACCTGCGTCTCGCGGACTTTCTGCCTAAGGGGGAGAACAGCCCGCGGAGACACGGACAACTCGTCCAGACCGATCGAAAGGAACAGTTCCGTAAGCTCCAGATCGGCTCCGAGTTCGCCGCAGATGCCGCACCAGATCCCTTCCTTGTGCGCGTTATCGCATGCCATCTTGATAAGACGGAGGACGGCAGGATGATGCGCGTCGAAGAAACGGCCGAGATCGTTGTTCTGCCTGTCACAGGCAAGCGTATACTGCGTCAGATCGTTCGTACCGATGGAGAAGAAGTCGACTTCCTTAGCCAGTCTGTCACTGATGACAGCCGCGGCAGGGGTCTCGATCATGATGCCGACATCCACGTCATCCGAGTACGGTATCCCTTCGGCAGTCAGTTCCTTTTTCACCTGCTCGCACATTTTCTTCGCTTCACGTACCTCCCAGACGGATGTGACCATCGGGAACATGATGGACAGACGGCCGTAGGCGGAAGCCCGGTACAGGGCGCGGATCTGGGTATGGAAGATCTCCGGCCGGTTCAGGCAGATGCGCAGCGCGCGGTTGCCCAGGGCGGGGTTCTCCTCGTGCGGGAGTTTGAAGTACTCGATCATCTTGTCCGCGCCGATGTCCAGCGTGCGGATCACGACTTCCTTGCCGCCCATGTCGGAAAGAACTCTCTTATAAGCCTCGAACTGGTAATCCTCAGTGGGATAATCATCGCAGTTCAGATACAGGAATTCGCTGCGGAACAGACCGATTCCGCCGCCGTCGTTCTCCAGAACAGCGTGCACATCCTCCGGATTGCCGATGTTGCAGTAGACGCGGATTGTCTGACCGTCCTTGGTAACGTTCGCCTGACCTTTCAGCTGGGTGAGCAGTTCCTGGCGTTTCAGAATGTCAGCGCGTTTCTTCATCATCCGGAGGCGGGTATCCTCGTCGGCGTCCACGATCATGGCGCCGATTCCGCCATCCACAATGACTTCGCGTCCAGCGTATTCAGCCTTCAGCTGGTCGCCTACACCGATAACGGCAGGGATTCCCATCGTACGGGCGAGAATCGCGGTATGGCTGGAGCCGGAACCTCCCGATGTCACAAAGCCCAGGATCTTGGATTTGTCGAGCTGTACGGTCTCGCTAGGCGCGAGATCGTCGGAGGCAAGGATCACGGGAACATCGGAATCGATACCGCCTTGCACGACGCCAGACAGGATCCCGACGATACGGGCGGAGATGTCCTTCACGTCAGCCGCGCGGGCTTTGAAATAATCGTCTTCCATGACGGCGAACGCTTCCGCCTGCATCGCGCCGGCATCCGTTACGGCCGCTTCGGCGTTCAGTCCGGATTCCTTGATGAATCCTTCGATGGCTTCCTCGTAATCCAGATCCTCGCACATCATCTGGTGAGTCTCAAACAGCATGGCAGCCTCGTCGCCTGCTTCCACGCGGGCTTTTTCCGCCAGCACGCCGAGCTGTTCGATCGCTTTCGCCTGCGCGTCCTTAAACCTGGCAAATTCCGCCTCGCGGTCTTCGACCTGATAGCGGCTGAGAGCGGCAGAGGCTCTCTGATAGAAATACAGGGGACCGACAGCGATACCCGAGGAAACGCCCTTTCCCTGAATGGTGATCATAAGCAAAACTCCTTCCCATGATGAAAATACGGCTGTCGGACGGCAGCCGTATTTTTCCGTTATTTCTTACAAATTGGCTTTGAAGAACGCTTCGATCGCTGCCGCGACCGCTTCTTCATCTCCGCCCTCGACGGCGACCTTGACGGTGTCGCCCTGTTTGATGCCCATCTGCATCAGAGCCATCAGCTTGAGCGCGTTGACAGATTTCTCACCCTTGGTGATCGTAACGGTAGAGCCTGCGAAGTTCTTGATCTCTTTGACCAGCAGACCGGCAGGACGGGCGTGGATACCGACAGGATCGGTGATGGTGTACTCGAAATTCTTCATACTGTTTTCCTCCGTAATTATAATTTCATTACTTTAAGCCGCACTCGACGCCGCCGAGGTCGTCAGAGTTGGTAAGAAGCATAACGACCGTGTCGTTATAGCCTGCTTTCTTAATTGCCTCGCGGTCGAATCCCAGCAGTTTCTGACCGGCTTTGACTTCCGCGCCTTCTTCCACATAAGCGGTGAAGCCCTCGCCCTGCATATTGACGGTGTTGACGCCGATATGGATCAGCACTTCCATGCCGTTCTTTTCAAGGGTGATCGCATGTTTCGTATCGAATACCGAGGTAACCGTACCGTCAAACGGCGCGACTACGATTCCTTCCTCCGGGACAACGCCGATGCCGTCGCCAAGGATTCCAGCGGCAAACGTCTCGTCCGGGATCTGATCACGGGCGATGACAGCGCCTTTGCAGGGCTGAAGCAGTTCTCCCGCTTCGCAGCGCACGACGGAAGGCATAGGCTCCGCGGGGGTTTCCTCAACGGAAGCTTCCTTCTTCGCGTGGGCGTCTTCCTTCCAGATCAGCCAGGTCAGGACAAAAGCGGTACCGGCAGCGATCAGCAGCTCAACGAGATAAAGCGGAACGTTGTTTACGGCAGGGATCGCCGGAATGCCGGTCACGCCGTAAACGGGAGCGCCGAGTTTGAAAAGCGCACCGAACAGGGCACCGACCGCGCCACCTGCCATGCCGCAGAGGAACGGCTTCATGAAACGGAAGTTAATACCGAAGATAGCCGGCTCGGTGATACCGAGGGATGCGGAGAGAGAGGAGGGGAACGCAACGGACTTGGTCTTCTGGTTATGGACCTTCAGCGCTACCGCCAAGCAGGCGCCGAACTGTGCAAAGTTCGCCGCGGACGCGATCGGCATCCAGGTGTTGAGCCCCGTCTGCGCGATCATGCCGGCTTCGATCACGTTGTACATGTGGTGCAGGCCCATGACGACCGTCCACGGATAGATCGCGCCCATGACCAGGGATCCGAGCAGAGAGCTTGC
>JAFPXU010000026.1 GCA_017394605.1 Clostridia bacterium
TTTATTCCATCGCTTCCCCGAAGCCGGACGGCCGCAGGATCTTCTGCTTCGGTCCGGCATACGCGCGTTCAGCCATCTCAAGATATTTCTCCTGCAGCTTCCGCGCTTCCGTATGAATATCGTATCCCGCGCGGCGGACGAGTCCCGTCCCCTGTGTCCGGTCCGTCTCCGGCTGTTTTGCCGACAGGATCTCCTTTGCCCACTCCGCGTCGTCCGATTCGAGGGAGATCCGTTTCGCTCCCTTTGAGAGCAGCGCCTCGTCCGTGACTCGATCCGAAAAGAAGCACGGCAGTCCGGCAGCCTGCGCCTCGATGCCGACCACCGGCAGACCCTCGAAAAGTGAAGGAAGCACGAAGCAGTCCATCGCCATGTACCATCCGCTGACGTCCGCCATCTGCCCGAGAAGGAGCGTTTTGTCCAGGATCCCCATCGCGCGGGCTTTCTCCTTTACGGCCTCCTCCAGCTCGCCGGTGCCGATCAGGGCAAGGCGCGCGCCGGGAGCGGTCTTCAGGATCTCCGCGAAGATATCCAGCAGACGGGCGTGGTTCTTCTGAACGTTGAACCTGCCCACATGGCCGATCACGAAGCTGTTATCAAGACCGTACTGCTTCCGCAGACGGTCCCGCTCCTCCTGCCTGAACGCGAATCTTTCTCTGTCGATCGCGTTGTGCAGGATGAATCCGGACTCGTTCCATCGCTTTTCCCCGTAATAGTAGATGCCGGCGTCCCTGCCGCAGCTCCAGTAATCCGTCGCCGCGCCGGGAAGAAGCTGCTTGCAGATCATCTTCAGCGGGTACTTGTAATCCTTAATGATCTGCGTGTTGTGCGCGTGCGCGATCCGCACGCGGATGCCCGCGTCCTTCGCGCTTTTCAGGGCGTAATATCCCATGGCCTCGTTATGCGCGTGGACGATCTTGATCTCGGGACTGTCACGGAGAATATCCGCGACGAACCGCTTGTACCTGGGAAAACGCAGCGGATTGAGGCCGGGGCTTACGAAGACCCGTCCTCCCATGTCCCGTATCTCCGCGTCGTATTCGCCGGGTACCGGTTTATTCGCGAGGAAGTCGAACTGGATCACGCTCCGGTCGATCTCCCGGTAATAGTTCATCAGCATGGTCTCGATTCCCGCGCGCGCCATATTGCTGACGGAATGCAGCACACGAAGCATCTGTCCCGTTCCTCCCGTTGCTATTTGGAGCCGTTCATCCGGCTGAGGATCTCGTACGTCCGCTCGCAGTTGTTCCCGTCCCGGACGGGATAGAAAGCCTCCAGACGTTTTTTGTACTCTTTACTCATCTTAAAACCGTCCGACGCGCATTCCTTGATCGCGTCCATGAGCGCTTCCTCCGTTTTGACGACGGGCCCGAAGCCGTGTTTTTCATACGAGAAGTAACCTTCCTGATAATGGTATCTCCTGAACTCCTCCTCGTCGAACTGATAATAGATCACGGGCTTTTCCATGTAGCCCGCGTCGAAAAAGACGCTCGAATAATCCGTGATCAGAAGGCTGCAGCGCATCAGAAGGTCCTGCACGTCGTAATCCCGCCAACCCGCCAGTATGATCCGATCGGACGGCGAATGGAATTTGTCCAGTTCCTTCTGCAGTTCGATGTGCGGATAGAACAGAAGCTTCAGATCCCGCTTCTCCAGAAAGCGGAGCAGATCGGGATTCTCCAGCATGGACTGAAACGCCTTGTAAAAAGCCGTTACGAAAAAGCGATCCCCCTGCGGATAATCCGAGCCGCGCCACGTCGGCATCACGAGGATCTCGTTTGAAGGCTTATTTCCTCGGATGAGATTGTCGAAACGGCACAGTCCCGTAAACTGGATCACGCCCTCCGGAAAGTTGAATTCCGAAGAGAGGTAGTCATATTCGAGCTTTCCGCCGCTCGCGAAGAAATCGACCTTGAGGTTCGGATACCGCATCCATCTCATTTCGTCCTTGATGATCCCGTGCTGCAGAAAGATCTGCTTTCCTCTCGGACGGATCCCGATCTGCCTGAGATGGTAATACGCCATGAGATCCGGGGCGCAGGGCTGAACGTGCGTGCTGATCAGCATGTCGGCAGCAAGATACATCAGGTAGTGCCGCAGCGACCGCCACGGAACGGTTTTTCCTAGTTTTGCGACCTTTAAGCGGTCGGGACTGGCCCTGTCGATCACGTAGCGCGCGTTGATCTGCGGCTGCTGTTCCCTGAGATACTTGAAAAACCAGTACGCGTTGTCCCGGGCGTCGAATCCGCGCTCCATCACGAGCCATAGGTGGCGGTACCGCCTGCTCGTGAACCGCAGCAACGTGGCGACCGGCCACAGCACGGCCAGAAGAAACACATTGATCAGATAAACAGGAAGCCGCTTCAGTCTGTTCCGCATTTCTATCTCCCTCCCGTTTCGATCAGAAAGATCTCGTCCGCCGCTTCCGCCGGTGTCGGCGCTTTCCACACCGGCTTCTTTTCCTGTCTCAGGATCCGGTAGCTGAAACTCATGGGAATGAGCCTCAGTCCAAGGCTGCTCCAGAAATAGAACACGGTGTTGTCCGTCAGATAGGTCACGGTCATATACAGAAGGATCGCCATGTACAGCATGCCGGTCTCCGTGTCGTGCCGCTTCATCCAGTAGGACGGGAACACGATATAATAGACGACCGCCCAAAGCGTGAAGCCGATCGAGCCCAGTTCGATAAAGATCTTCAGGATATCGTTGTGCAGCGGGTAAGGCCGGGTGATCAGCCCCTGCTGATAAAACCGGTTCATGAGATCGGTCACGCCCTCAAAGCCGAGCCCCTTCCAGAAA
>JAFPXU010000027.1 GCA_017394605.1 Clostridia bacterium
TTTATTCCATCGCTTCCCCGAAGCCGGACGGCCGCAGGATCTTCTGCTTCGGTCCGGCATACGCGCGTTCAGCCATCTCAAGATATTTCTCCTGCAGCTTCCGCGCTTCCGTATGAATATCGTATCCCGCGCGGCGGACGAATTCCGTCCCCTGCGTCCGCTCCGCATCTGAATTAAATGCAGTCAGGATCTCTTTTGCCCATTCCCCGTCGTCCGATTCGAGAGATACCCTTTTCGCCCCGGGAGAAAGGAGCGCCTCGTCCGTGACGCGGTCGGAGAAGAAGCACGGCAGCCCGGCGGCCTGCGCCTCGATGCCTACGACAGGCAGGCCTTCAAACAGCGAAGGAAGCACGAAGCAGTCCATCGCCGTATACCATCCGCTGACGTCCGCCATCTGTCCGAGAAAGAGCGTTTTGTCCAAAACTCCCAGCGAACGGGCTTTTCCCTTCACGGACTCCTCCAGCTCGCCGGTTCCGATCAGGGCAAGGCGCGCTTCGGGAACCGCCTTTAATACCTCCGTGAAGATATCCATCAGACGTGTATGGTTCTTCTGGATGTTGAACCTGCCCACATGGCCGATCAGAAAGCTGTTCTCCAGGCCGTACTGCTTTCTCAGGCGGTCGCGCTCTTCCTGCCTGAACGCGAACCTCTGTACGTCGATCGCGTTATGCAGGATGAACCCGGATTCGTTCCAGCGTTTTTCCCCGTAATAGTAGATCCCCGCGTCCCTGCCGCAGCTCCAGTAATCCGTCGCCGCGCCGGGAAGAAGCTGTTTGCAGATCATCTTCAGCGGGTACTTGTAATCCCTGATGATCTTTGTGTTGTGCGCGTGCGCGATGCGGACGCGGATGCCCGCGTCCCCGGCGCTTTTGAGGGCGTAATACCCCATTGCCTCGTTATGCGCGTGCACGATCTTGATCTCCGGATCGTCCTGAAGGATCTGCGCCACGAACCTTTTGTATCTCGGGAAATGCAGCGGGTTGAGGCCGGGGCTGACGAAGACCCGTCCTCCCATGTCCCGTATCTCCCCGTCGTATTCCCCGGGCACCGGCTTGTTGGCCAGAAAGTCGAACTGGATAAGGCTCCGGTCGATCTCCCGGTAATAGTTCATCAGCATGGTCTCGATTCCCGCGCGCGCCATATTGCTGACGGAATGCAGCACACGAAGCATCCTGTTCCATTCCTCCCGTTATTAGTCCGATCCGTCCATTTCGCTGAGGATCTTATACGTCCGTTCGCAGTTGTTTTCATCCCGGACGGGATAAAAGGCCTCCAGACGTTCCCTGTATTTTTCGCTCATATTAAAATCATTTCCGGCGCATTCGTTTACCGCGTCCACGAGCGCTTCCTCCGTTTTGACGACGGGTCCGAAGCCGTGTTTTTCATACGAGAAGTAGCCTTCCTGATAATGGTATTTCCGGAACTCCTCCTCGTCGAACTGGTAATAGATCACAGGCTTTTCCATATATCCGGCGTCGAAAAAGACGCTCGAATAATCCGTGATCAGCAGACTGCACCGCATCAGAAGGTCCTGAACGTCGTAATCCCGCCAGCCCGCCAGTATGACCCGCTCCGACGGCGACCGGAACTTGTCCAGTTCCTTCTGCAGCTCGATGTGCGGATAGAACAGAAGCTTCAGGTCCCGCTCCTCAAGAAGCCTTAGCAGTGAAGGGTTCTCCAGCATGGACTGGAACCGTTTGTAGAATGCCGTTTCATAGAACCGGTCCCCCTGCGGGTAATCCGAGCCGCGCCACGTCGGCATCACAAGGATCTCATTGGAAAGACGGTTGCCCCTAATCAGGTTGTCGAAACGGCACAGCCCCGTATATTGGATCACTCCTTCCGGAAAATTGAATTCCGAAACGAGGTAATCGTACTCCAGTTTTCCGCCGCTCGCGAAGAAATCGACCTTCAGGCTGGGATACCGCATCCACTTCATTTCGTCCTTGATGATCCCGTGCTGCAGAAAGATCTGCTTTCCTCTCGGACGGATCCCGATCTGCCTGAGATGATAGTAGGCCATCAGGTCGGGCGCGCAGGGTTGCACGTGCGTGCTGACCAGCATGTCAGCCGCCAGATACATCAGATAGTGCCGGAGCGACCGCCATGAAACGGTGTCGCCGAGCTTCGCGACCTTTCCGTAATCCGGGCTGCTTCTGTCGATCACGTAACGCGCGTTGATCTGCGGCTGACGTTCCCTTAAATACCGGAAAAACCAGTACGCGTTATCCCTCGCGTCGAACCCGCGCTCCATCACGAGCCAGAGATGACGGTACGCCCCGTTCGTTCTCCTGAGCACCGCGGCAACCGGACGGAGCACGGTCAGAAGGAACACGTTGATCAGATATACGGGCAGCCGCTTCAGTTTATTCAGCATGTTCGCGTCTTCCTCCCGTTTCGATCAGCCATATCTCGTCCGCCGCTTCCTCCGGCGTCGGCGCTTTCCACTGCGCCTGCTTTTCCTGCCTCAGGATCCGGTAGCTGAAACTCATGGGGATCAGCCTCAGTCCCAGACTGCTCCAGAAATAGAACACCGTGTTGTCCGTCAGATAGGTCACGGTCATATACAGAAGGATCGCCATGTACAGCATGCCAGTCTCCGTGTCATGCCGCTTCATCCAGTATGAGGGAAACACGATATAATGGACGACCGCCCAGAGCGTGAAGCCGATCGAGCCCAGTTCGATAAAGATCTTCAGGATATCGTTGTGCAGCGGGTAAGGCCGGGTGATCAGCCCCTGCTGATAAAACCGGTTCATGAGATCGGTCACGCCCTCAAAGCCGAGCCCCTTCCAGAAA
>JAFPXU010000144.1 GCA_017394605.1 Clostridia bacterium
CCATCAATAACGGAAGCGAAAAAATAAAAGTCCCGAAAACGTTGATTTTTCGGGACTTTTTTGGCGTGCCTGGGAGGATTCGAACCTCTGCCCTTTGGAGTCGGAGTCCAACGCTCTTTCCAGCTGAGCTACAGGCACACATCATATTAATTCACTTTTCAAGAACCATAGACCTTCAGCGTCGGAGTCTTGCACTCTATCCAACTGAGCTACAGGCACAAGAATAAACTTAATAAATGATATTGCAATCGCTATCGCGTATTATACCACATCCCGCGCGCAAAAGGTATCATACCACATCGGATCAGTCCGGACAATATCGAATCGTATCGATCGCTTCAGAGACTGTAGAAACGGAGATCAGGGTGATTCCATCAACCGCTTTGGGACGGGCGGATTTTGGCACGATAACCCGGCGGTATCCGAGTCTTGCGCACTCTTTCAGGCGGGTATCCAGCTGCGCGACGCTTCGAAGTTCCCCTGTCAGACCGAGTTCCCCGATGCACGCGGTATCCGGAGGAAGAGGATGACGGTAGAAAGCGGAGGCGACGCAGAGGGCAACCGCAAGATCAACGCCACGCTCGTCCAGACGCAAATTGCCGACCACATTGATATACACATCCTGATCAGAAAGCTTTATCTGGGCTTTCTGTTCGAGAACGGCGAGCAGGAGGCTTAATCTCCCGGCGTCAAGTCCCGAGGCTGTCCTTCGCGGACTTCCGAAAGAAGTCGGATTCAGAAGAGCCTGAATCTCCGCGAGCATTGGCCGGGATCCTTCCACCGTACATGTAACGGCGCATCCGGGGTACCGCTCCCCGGAAAGGAACAGCCTGGATGGATCGGTAACCTGCTGCATACCGGTATCCGTCATTTCGAACACGCCGATTTCGTTTGTGGATCCGAAACGGTTTTTGACCGCGCGGAGCAGGCGAAGGCCGGCATGACGGTCTCCTTCAAAATACAGAACGGTGTCAACGATGTGCTCCAGAACACGAGGACCCGCAATGGCACCTTCTTTTGTGACATGACCGACAATCAGTACAGCAGTGCCGTTCTCCTTGGCATATCTTGTCAGTTCAGCCGTGCAGAGCCTGACCTGACTTACGCTGCCGAGCGAACTTTCGGATTCTTCAGAATACAGCGTCTGAATGGAATCGACGATCAGGATATCACATTTTGTAGCCTTGGCCTGGTCGAGGATACGCTCGAGAGAAGTCTCGCACAGGAGAAGAATATCGCCGGTGACCTTCAGACGGTCGGCACGCAGTTTCAGCTGAGCAGAGCTTTCTTCTCCGGAAACATACAGAACGGTGCTGTTTGCAGCCATGGAATCCGCTGCCTGCATCAGCAGTGTGGACTTGCCGATTCCGGGATCACCGCAAAGAAGCGCGACCATGCCGGACAGCAGGCCGCCTCCCGTGACTCTGTCCAATTCGGACATTCCGGTGGAGATCCTGGCTGTATGGCGAGCGGAAACATCAGCCAGATGCTGAACGGCTCCGCCGGAAGAAGCGGGCCGGATCTTGATCTGCTGGTCTTCCACGATGGTGTTCCAACTGCCGCAGGCGGGGCAGCGGCCGAGCCATTTCATGCTCTCGAATCCGCACTCGCCGCAGATATATACTGTTTTTGTTTTTGCCATGGTTACAGTTTACATCACGCAAAACAGTATGGTCAACAAAGCGAAAAACATATGATATAATAAAATTTACGAAAAAAAGGAACAGTATTATTGGAGGATGAAATAATGATAAAAGTTGATATATTCTCTGGCTTTCTCGGCGCGGGAAAAACTACTCTGATCCGCAAACTGATTCAAGAGGCTTTTCAGGGAGAGAAGCTGGTGCTGATTGAAAACGAGTTCGGCGAAATCGGTATTGACGGAACATTCATGCAGGATGCCGGGATCGAGGTAACCGAGCTGAATTCCGGATGCATCTGCTGCTCGCTCGTCGGCGATTTCGGGAAAGCGCTGAAAATGGTGGTCGATACCTATAAGCCGGACCGGATTCTCATCGAGCCGTCCGGAGTCGGAAAACTGTCTGACGTGACGCTTGCCGTGGAGTCTTCCGGCGCAGAGGATCTTGTCATCAATTCCATGACGACCGTGGTGGACGCGAAAAAAGCTAAGGCGTATATCGCCAATTTCGGAGAGTTTTACAACAACCAGATCGAAGCCGCGAGCTGTATCGTTCTGAGCCGCACGGATGATATATCCGAAAAGAAGCTTGCAGATGTCGTGGAGCTTCTGAAACAGCACAATCCGAATGCGACCGTCATCACGACCCCGTGGCCGCAGCTGGAAGGCGCGACGATTCTTTCCGCTATGGAAAAGAAGGATACGCTTGCCGAAGCGCTGAAAGAACTCGCGGAACAGGCGGAGCACGAAGAACATCATCACCATCACCATCATGACGACGAAGACGGGGACGAACACG
>JAFPXU010000145.1 GCA_017394605.1 Clostridia bacterium
GAAAACGGCCACACATTTATGGAATCCTGTCAAGTGCTTTTTTGCATTTTTTGTAAAAAAATAACCCCGTGCCTGTAATGATACGAGGTTATTCTTTCCATCTTTCTTAACTTAGTGACATTGAGCCGGAACCGGCAGTTACCAGAGATGACATCGTTCCGGGACCGATGATCGTCATACTGACGATTACAGCTGGTCCTAAGTTCTTAAAATACGTTTTAAAACCGCCTTGCTTTTCTTCAGACATTTTGTATCCCTCCTTCGATACATATTATATATATAATTGTAGTTCTGTTGTCGACATCTTGTCAACGTCTTGCGTGCAATAAATCGACATTTTTCTGTAAAATATAGTTCACCATTTTGCCAAATTGTCGATGGGCTTTACGATAAGAACTTTATAGAATCATCTGACAATCATTAGCGTTCCTTGGATATGATTTGCATTCGATACTTCCCGGAAAAGAATCCGATAATAATGATGAGTAAAGAAACAACTACGCCGACAAAAATCCCATCTATACCAGGAATACTCAGTATTTTCACAAGAACAACGCTGACAGGGCCACAAATCGTCGCTATCTGCACGAAGCGAGAAGGTATCTTTCCTGGCAGGAACAAAGCGGCACACATCGGAATGAAAATGACAGTACCGCGCAACGCCATGGACAGAAAGCTCCAGCCGAGAATCAACTGTCCAAAATTCCCTACGCATACCACACTTGCAAGAATCAGGACAACGACCAAAATAAGTCTTGTAAGAAGAATGGAATCCTCCGAGATCCCTCTTGCTAAACGGGCAGGTTTTAGAACATTGTTATAAATCAGGGCACTGATTCCGAGTGCAAGACTTGCACAACTTCCGATCACGCTGATCAATAAAAGACCGAGCATTGCCCCGCCAAGCAAGGGATGCATTTCACGGAGGATAAAAATAGGAAGTACCATCTGTGAGGGTGTTTCAGGATAATGAACGCGCATGAACATGCCGATATAGACACTGATAATACCCGTTGCTAGAATGATCAGACCACTGATGATCAGGCTTTTGGACGTTACCTTAGCAGTTTTGCCGGAAATAACCGCCTGCATATATGCCTGGGTAGACATTAATCCGAGGATGACGGAGAACCCGGCTCCGAGATCTGTTGATAAACCTCTAGAAACCAGGCTGAAGTATTGACCGTGAGGCAGCGCAACAGGCATGCTCCAGTATTCCACAAGGGTTTCATAACGTGTGTTTAAGTAACAGAACCAGAAAATGGAGGCTGCGAACAGAAGCAGCATTTTTGCATAACCGACAATGCCTGCGCTCAGAACACCTCCGAATACCATATACAAAAACATGATGATGAGGATAGCCGCCGTAGCAGGGACTCTTCCCATGGAGGTGATTGTCATAATGAGCACGGTTCCGGAAATAGTCTGCGCCACGACACCCAGAAAATTACCGCATGAATTCAGAACAGCGGTCGTCACTCCGACTTTTTTCCCGTATTCCGCAGTGATGATTTCCGGCATGGTATTCTTTCCGCTGTTCCGGAGCGGTTTCACGAAAAACAACGCAAGTATAAAAAGACCGATGGTTCCTCCAAGCGTGAACCAGATTGCGGAAAAGCCGTTTGTAAATGCAAGTTGCGCAGTTCCGATCGTAGCGGAACCGCCTATATAGGCACCCGTTGTCCCTCCGACTAGTACGGCCATTCCTGCATTTCCTCTGTTCAGAACAAATGCTTCAGCAGTTTTCACATTTCGGCCTGAGATTATTCCTAGGAGAACCGCAAAGAGTACGGTCACAGCCATTCCGATGTAGTGATATAAATTCATTAACTGTACCTTCTCGCAGAAAACAAAATGCCGACCCTGTGAATATCCTTCAAAGAACCGGCATTATACTTCAATTATTCTATCTATTTTTCCTCGTCCGGGGTCTGGAGATGATGATATCCAGTCTGTGCGCGCGCTTCTCTCAGGCTCATGCCTGCACGTATTTTCTCACGGATCTGCTGCTCCACTTTCTCAATATTCTGCGCGACCGCGAGAACCTCTGCCGCACGCGTGCGGGGTACCACAACGACCCCGGTATTATCTCCGACAACAAGATCTCCGGGATTTACTTGAACGCCGGAGATGTTGACAGTCTCGTTAACCCTGTCCACATAGACCCGGTCCTTCCCGGTTTCCATGAAAGTACCCTTCGTAAAAATAGGATACTTCAGTTCCCGGATCGTATTGATATCTCTACAGACGCCGTCAATGACTGTTCCGGAAACTCCTTTATAGCTTGCAAAATAAGCCATGATATCGCCCCATACGGTGCAGTCAAGGCGTCCGTTATTGTCGATGACGCAGACCTCACCCGGTTCGACATCATCCAGAAAATCGCCGACCGTTCCCTTGGTCTCCCCGCACGGTACATAATGGACGGTAAACGCCTGTCCGCAGAGATATGTGTCCGGGACAACCGGCTTGATCCCAAGAAGACCGCCGTAAATATGGAGTTTGTCCATGGCATCCGAGATGCTGGGCGTATCCAGCTTTTTGTACTCTTCGATAAGTTCGGCAGGAAGCTTCAAATCTTCTCTCATCTATCTTTCCCCCCGTTATTGTTTCTTTGCAGCAATCAGTTTATCAAATCCATAGATCTCAAGGGTTGTTTTCCCGGCATTAAGAGCTTCCCGAATCTCTGATTCGCGATTATACTTTGCCATCGCTTTCTCAAATACCTGATCTTCTTTTTCCTGCGGCACGACTACCACACCATCGCAATCCCCGAAAATGATATCTCCGGGACGGACCGCCACACCGCCGCAAACGATTGGAACATTGATCCGCGCAAGACTCTCCTTAACTGTTCCGGAAGGATTGAACGCCCTGACGAACATGGGCAATCCAAGTTCGCGGATATCCTCGCTGTCCCTGCAGCTTCCGTCGATCACGACGCCTGCAAGTCCCCGGACCTGACAAGCTACGGCCATGATATCACCAAAGTGTCCCGCTTCCGTAAACCCTTTGCAGTCACAAATCAGGACATCTCCTGCATTTGCGGCATAGATTCCCTGATGGAGTGCGAGATTGTCCCCCGGATAGCAGTCGACCGTGACAGCGCGTCCAATCATATGGGACTTCGGATCGATGGGCTTGATGCCCGAATCCATGACGCAGTTGCGACCGACAGAATCCGCAACGTTTCCGGTAGGAAGCTTGGAAAGCTTTTCTCTCATTTCTTTCGTCAGATCCATACGTTTCTACCGCCTTATTTCAGCATTTTCTCGTAACTGTATTTTGTATCCACTTCAAGGGATGACATGCCTGCGCGAAGATCTGCCATCATGGCCTCTTCCTTTTGAAACAGCGTTTCCGCTTTAGCAACGACATCTTCGATCCGTTCCCACGGAATCACCACTACTCCGCTTCTGTCCGCCAGAACGGCGTCCCCCGGGCGGACCTGAACTCCGCCGAACTGGACCATGACATTGGTCGCTTCTTCCATGATCCTTCCCCGTGCGGTTGCAACGACTGCGCCGCGGGCATACACCGAAAAACCGAGTTCCACATAATCGTCGACATCGCGTACGGCGCCGTCCACCACAACGCCGGAGAGGCCCTTCATTGTGGCACCCGTCGCGAGAATCCCGCCCCAGCAGGACGTATCAAGTCGCCCGCCGTTATCGATTAGAACGATATCTCCCGGCTCCGCAGCTTCAATCGCCTTGATTCCAAGGTGAGTTTTCCCGGTCGTAAGTCCGGCAGCCGTCATCTTCACCGTTACAACGCGTCCGGTAATCTTCTTTGTTCCTTCCCAGATTGGCCGGATCCCATAAGTTGAGCCTTTCAGCCCAAGCGCGTCCAAAGCATCCGAAACGTTTGTGGTGGACAATTTAAGAAGCCTAGCGCGGTACTTTTCATCGAATTCATTCATGTTATTTACTCCTTCGGGATAACGGTCACGATTCCATGATCCGCATCTACTTTAACATAATCTCCCGTATGAATCTGGTCAATATCGATATGATCCACCATCGGAAGTTCCGCAATAATCGCGCCGATGACCGTCACCTGCTCGCCTTCAATATTAACGATCGCGGCAGGTCCGACTCCGTTTTTCACACAGTCATACAGCATATACGAACCACCGGTAGATCCTTTCCCGCGCGGATATACAAGAATCTTCCCCTTCAAAGCGGTCCCTTCGATCTCGTGTTTCCGTTCAATGATGACGCCTGTTTTCGGATTGACGGTTCCCATGAAGGAGATACCGTCATGCGTGACGACCGCTTCTCCTTCCGCGTAACCTTCCACGATGCATTTTCCCTGCAAAATCTTCTTCATCTTCAGCCCTCCCATTTGCCATCCAGCGCACAGCGGATGCATTCTTCCATATTGAGAAGAACCGGCTCCAGATTCCAGTGTCCGGGTGCGTAATGCGCCATCTTTCCGGAATTGGTCGCAACGGTTTTATAACCGCGGTCAGACAGCGTATAGCAAAGAACCGGGCAGGTATCACAGATAATCTCTCCGCCTGCGTCTTCTATATCCTTCACAAATCCCATCTGTTCCGCGAGATTTCTCACCATACGGGAAGTGCAAACCCAGAGGGCACTCTTCAGATGTTTTCCGCGGACAAGATCCGCGATCTCGTTCATTTCACGGATGCTGACATGCGGACAACCGATCACAACAAAATCGATCGGGCCGTGTTGATTGAACTTTGCCTGAACTTTGTCATAAGCATCCTGATCAAACGTAAACTCAGGCACTTCCTTTACAATGACATCTTCCTTCTTATGCGCTTCCGGCGTTATACCGATCACATGATACAGCGCAACCGCGCCGGAAGAAGCCAGCGCAGCGCTAAGTGCCTTCAGGCTTTCCATTCTCGGCCTTTCCGTAATGCCTTCGAATACCGGAACCCCCGCGCCGACCAGTTTTCCCGTAAAATAGCCTAATGTAGCAAAATCCTTATCCGTCTTCAGAGGAATCGTAACTTTGATAAGATGCGTTCCTTTTCTGTTCTCATCCAGATGATATCCGTACGCGGGAACCCTGCCGGTAACAGCTGCCGCAAGGGCTGTGGGACCGCCTTCACGGTTGGTTCTTGCACCGATAACGGAGTTAACAAACGCAATCGCTGACGATTCGCCCCATGCCACATGCTCTCCGAGCATTGGAATGTTCCCGCACAGATACGGTGTACAGGTGTTCGTCACGATTGCGCCCATTTTACGGTACGCTTTACTCAATTCAATCTGCTTTTCCGCAAAATCTTTAGGAAAGCCAATCTTCTCCCAGTTCTCATAGTCCATCCCTATCGTATTCAGGGTCATTGGAACGCGGAAGGTTGCGTCTTCACTTGCTTCCTTCACATAGTTCAGTCCCGCATCTCCGGTAACACGGTATGAAACGCCCGGCGAATGGACGTTTTTCACCTCAATCATATGGTCGGCGCCGTAGATGTTTCCGAGCGCAACCAGAACCTTCATGCATTTCTGAACGGTCTTTCCATATTCTCCGTCAAGCATTCTCTGCTCTTCATCTGTTAGATGCATCGTATCCTCCTGCTGCAGACGATCCTTTACCAGGATCATTCCGTCTTCCCTTGAAATTCTCCGGCTGCCTGTATCTTTTGGAAGCAACAGGCAGCCAGAGAAAAAACATGTTCAGTATCTCAGCTTATTTGGCGCGTGCCTGCGGTCTTGTCATCGTGACCGCATCCGCCGGGCAGACATTCATGCACAGTCCGCAGCCATCGCACTTCTTGGAGTTGACGACTGCTCCGACCTTCGTGACATGGATCGCATCGTAGAAGCAGCTGCGTGTGCAGACGCCGCACTTGATGCACTTGTCTGTGTTGACTTCCGCGAAGACGCCTTCCGGCTCTCTCTCGACTTCCGCAGTCTTGAGAATGTTGGGCAGCGCGATGCCGCGGATGTCATTGATGGAATCATAGCCCTTCGCATCCAGCCAGGCACTGATCTGGTCCGCCCACTGCTGCGCTACGTTGTAACCCTTGAGCATCATGCCGACGCCGGACTGTACGAGGCTTGCGCCGACCATTGTATACTTGATGATGTCTTTCCAATCCCAGACGCCCAGACCGGCGATGATCGGTACATCGACCTTCTTGGCAACGATCGCGCAGTTTTTGATACCGTAACCAATGAGGTACGGACCGCCCCATCCGCCCTGTGCGCCGGGGCCGATCGGTCTTGCGGTTTCAATGTCCAGATCGTATCCGGAGAAACGGGCAGAGAGGTTGATCGCTTTCGCACCTGCCTCGACACAGGATTTTACGACTGCGGACTGATCCGTGGTCTGCGGGGATACTTTGACGGAGAACGGTTTCTTCAGCCATCCGGCGCAGTTCCGGACGATCTCGGCCGTCATGTCAACGGCACCCGCGCCCATCTTGACACCCATGTCTGCCGCGAACGGGCAGGATACGTTCAGCTCGACCCAGTCCACATCGGTCTGGTTGATCAGGTAAACCATCTCTTCCCATTCATCCATGGTCACGCCGGAGAGGGAACCCATAACGACACCCTTGTCACCAACTTCAGCTTTCGCGCGGTTGCAGTCTTCCATATACTCCTTATAGCCGAAATGCGAGCACTCTTCCAGGGAGTTCAGCGTGAATGCATGAGGCAGCTTTGCCGGATATCCCGGATAGTTCTTGTAATCATACAGAACGTATCTCGGGCGCGGAAATTTTCTTCCGAGAGAACCTTTGTTGCCGAACAGAGACTTTACGATAACGCCTGCGGAACCGCCTTCGATACCTTTCTTTGTTCCAATCCAGTCCATAGACGGAGATGCCGATCCTACCAGAATCGGGTTCTTGAATTTTACGCCTTGTACTTCAACTTCCAAATTTGCCATTGTGTTACCCTCCTAAATGATTTGTATTTTATGATTGAGTTTATAACTGAAAGCAGGATACTGAACTTTCAGGCAGCAAGCGTTTTCCTATGTTCTGATGCTTTCCGAAGCACCAGAAGAAGAACGATGAATCCGGCCATGCCAATCGCGTTGATCAGATAGCTTCCCGTATAAAGGTTGGCGACAGCCGTTACAATCAGCAGAATCCGTTCAATCACCGTCAGCGGACCGCGCAGCCAGCCTTTCCAAGCGTAAGTCAGGGCAAATACCGCGGAGAAATCCGTTACGGCACATATGATCACTTCATACCAGCTTCCGGCAAGCATGATTGCCGGACTGAACACAGCCAGAAACGGCACGATATACCCGATAAATCCCATGGAGAACGCGTTCCATCCCGTCTTCATCGGATCCGCCTGCGCGATTCCCGCGCCTGCATACGCAGAAAGCGCGACCGGAGGCGTGATCGTAGAGATACATCCGAAAAAGAAGATGAAATAATGAGCAGAAAGCGCAGGGATTCCAATCTTCGTCAATGCTGGAACTGTCAGAACCGACAGGATCGCATAGGCGGCAGAGGTCGGAAGACCCATGCCCAGGACGATTGACGCCAGCATGGTAAGAAGCAGCATCAGGTATTTATTGCCGCCGGAGAAACCGATCAGAACCGATGACAGGCGCAACCCGATTCCGGTCAGAGAGATAACGCCGGTGATAATGCCGGCTGCAGCACATGCAACTGCGATCGGAATGGAATTGATAACGCCCTTCCGCATCGCGTTGATAATCTTCGGCAGCGTGAGGCGCGTTTCCTTCTTAAAGAAGCTGACCACGATGACCATAAGCGTACTGATAACGACGGATTTCCCGACGGAGTATCCGATCACCAGCGCCCCGATCAGGAAAACCAGCGGGATGAGAAGATGACCGCGTCGTTTGAGCGCGTCTTTCAGGTCTGGGATCTCATCGTCTTCCAGCGGCCGGATCCCCTCTTTCTGAGCTTCCAATCCGACCATAATATACAAGTAGACATAATACAGCAGTGCCGGAAGCAGGGCGGCGAACGCGACCTTGATATACGGAATACCGACGTTTTGCGCAATCATGAATGCAGCGGCACCCATGACCGGCGGCATGAACTGACCGCCCGTTGATGCGCACGCCTCAACCGCGCCCGCAACCTGGGGCTTGTATCCCGTCTTCTTCATCAGCGGAATGGTAAATGTCCCGGTGGTCACAACATTCGCAACCGCCGCGCCGGAGATCATTCCCATCAAGCCGGAACTGACGACAGCGGCCCTGGCTGGTCCTCCGCTCTTCTTTCCGACCAGAGAGAACGCGATGTCCGTAAAGAGCTCTCCTCCGCCGGACTCTTCCAGGAACGCTCCAAAAACAACGAACAGGACGACGTAGGATACGGATATGGCGATCGGCGTGCCCCAGATGCCATCGCTCGTTATGTACAGAATCCGGACAAGCGATGTGAGCGTCGTTCCCTTATGAACCAGTGCCGACGGCATATATGGTCCCAGAAAGGCGTACGCAATGAATACGAGACACAATCCGACCAGTACATTGCCGATGACCCGCGACGTCAGCAACAGAATCGTAATGATGCAGATGAGTCCGAGTATGGTCTCATACGATGTGGACATGCCCAGCCTGCCCGCAACCGCTTTCCAGTTAAAGAACAGATAAAGGGCGACTCCCGCCGCAATCACTGCGAGGATCCAGTCATAAAACGGCACGCGGTCTTTCGTGCGCTTTGTCATCGGGTAGATCAGAAACGCGACAAAAGCCATGATGCCCCAGTGCATGGAACGCATCTGAAGAGCGGACTGCGTTGCCAATGCGCCTACCCAAAGATGATACAGAACGCCGGCGACACAGGCTACCGTCATGATGATATAGGGAACGCCCGTCAGCGTCCGCTTTTGGACAACGACTTCTTTTTCCCTTTTCTTCTTCCGAGGAGCGGCTGGCGCTTCCGCGCCGGCCGCCTCAGTCGGAACTGCCTCTTCAGCAGGTTTGGGTTCAGTCACAACGACGGTTTCTTCCGAAACAGCCGGCCCGTTTTCCAGAGACTCTGTATTGAACGAGGCAGCGTCGTTGTTCCGTTCATTACTCATACTTTATACCCATCTCGTCGTAGAATTTCTTTGCGCCGGGATGAAGCGGTACTACGGAATCCTTATACCCTTCGAATGTCATTCCTGCGAGGGAGGGATGGATCGTCCTCAGAGTCGCGATACCTTCGTAAATCGCCTTTGTGATTGCGTACACTTCCTCATCCGAGAGGCTGGAATCGCAGCAGAGGATATCCTGAATACCAACGGAGGTAACGTCGGAATCCACACCCTTATAGGTGCCTGCCGGAATCTTCGTCTTGGAATAGGACGGATAGTCTGCAAGAACTTTGTCAACAATCTCGTCTTCCATGCTGATAATCTTGATTGCGTCGGTTTCCGCAATGCTGCTGACCGTCTCAAGCGGTGGCGCACCGTGCGGTACATTCATCGCAACCTTGCCGTCTTTCAAAGCTTCAGTGCCGTCCGCATAGGAGATATAGCTGGCGTTGATATCGTCAATGCTCAGTCCCCAGTAAGGAAGCAGGGATTCCACGAGAAGCGCGCCGCCGCCGCCAGCGGGTCCGATTGCAACGTTCTTGCCCCTCAAGTCAGCGATGGTATTGATATCGCTGTTTGCAAAGGTAAAGAACTGGATAATGCTGTACTGAAGCGGGCAGATACCTGAAAGGGCAATCGGCTTTTCATAATTGCCGGTGCCTGCGATCGCCTTTGACCCGGACAGATAGTTCGTCATGATCAGTTCAGCTTCCTTGTTCTGGATCAGCAGCGGATTCCCGTTGGAACCCTGTGCTGTAACGGAGTTGACCGTCAGATTGTTGTCGGCTTTCGTGATCTCCTCTGCAACCGCGGTTCCCACGATGTAGTACGTTCCGCCAAGGGAAGCAGACGCAAGAGAATAAACTTTGGGTGCTGCGCTTCCGGAAGAAGTCCCGGAAGATCCTGTTGTTGTCGGAGTGGAACTGCATCCGAACAGCATCATCGATGCGAGTAATACCGCAATCAGACATACAATACCTTTTTTCCTCATGTGTTTCTCCTTTCAGATATCAGTTTGTTTTTCGGAAGTCTTGCTTTCCTCTTCTGTGCAATGAATAATACTGTTTCCTTCCCGTGAGTTTTTTGTATTGCGCATGGAAAACCATGTTCAATCCCATTTGCAAGTTCTCATGAATATCCGGAATCGATGTCTCTGTACTCCAATCAAAATCTTTAGCGTCGGATCAAATCGGATTCCTGCTGTCAGGTATCGCATTTACAGAATAACGACCTGTTTATTCCCGTCCAGCTTTTCGCGAATGATCCGATTCCACTCCTCGCGCGTCTCAGGATAATCCGCCCGATAATGTGTTCCGCGGCTTTCTGTCCTTGCTTCCTCCGCAGCCATCAGGATCTTTGCTACCGTAAAGCGGTTAGCCAGTTCCTGACTGACTCCCTTCTCCTCGTGCTTCTGAATGAAATCACGAACCTTATTAAATCCTTCCTCTGTCCGGATAACAGTTAAATAGCGGTAAAACAGCTGCGCGCTCTCAGCAAGGACCTTTCCTTCGTTCTTTTCGGTCTCAAACGATCCGAAGTCCTCGATCGGATGCGAAACAGCTCGTTCTGTTTCCGATGCAGCGTCCGAAGCCGCTTTCCCCGCACGATATCCGAACACCTGTGTATCCGTCAGATTATTACCGCCCGGTCGGTCGGAACCGTGTACGCCGCCCGTCACTTCCCCGCAAGCGAACAGACCGGGAACACCCGTCCAGCCGTTCTCGTCAATTTCAATTCCACCGTTAAAGTTCTGGACAACCAGACCGACTTCAATCACGTCCTTGGACAGATCCGCCCCGGCTCTCAGAATCGTCGAATATGTAATGGGAGCCTTCTCCTCAAGCGTCTCTTTGGAAACATGCGTAACGTCAAAATAAATCCCGCCGTTTGATGATCCTCTTCCGTCCATAATCTCCGTAAACATGCCGATATCCACATATTTGGCGTCCGTTCTGACCGAAAATGGATAGGACATTGCCTTCAGCTGCAGCGCCTCGTCCTCCGTGACCGAATCGCCGCAATATCCTGCCAGAAACTGCTCATGGAGGGAGTTGGTCAGGACGGGATGCAGGCGCCACATATGGCTGTGGATGATGAACATCATGTGTGGATACATGACAGCAGGACCGACCTGGAAGAATTCCATATTGACAAATGTGCAGCCTGCGTTGCCTGCCATAGCCCACCCGTCTCCCATCTGTGAGGGTGGATTGACATTTTTCGAAAAAATCCGACCTGCACCGCCGGTAGCCAGAACGACAGCTCCCGCCGAGACAAACATGGGCTCGTTGTCCGGCAGAAGACCGGATGCTCCGCAGACACGCCCTTCTTCATCTTTTTCAAGTCTGAGAACCCTCATATGCTCTTCAAACCTGACGCCCAGAGCCTCGGCAGCTTTCAGCAGGGCTTGAACGATCTCTCTTCCCGTATCTCCTCCGCACGTCAGCGATCTTGCTTTGGTACATCCGGAAAGCTTCTGCTGAACGATACCCGCATTATTGGAGTGGAACCGGACACCGAGATCCATCAGCTCACGAATGCGGTCCGCCGATTCATCCGCGATGATCCTGCACAGATGATCGTTCTGAAGGCCGCCTCCCGTACGCTGCATATCCTCCATGTAAATATCCGGCGTGTCTCCGTCTTGCATCAGATTCAGAGGCGCATTGATTCCGAGCGCTTCCGAGGCCATCAGATTTGAACTTCCGCCGCTTGTTTTTGTACCGGAAGTAACTACCAGAACATCCAGTTCGGGACGATTCTTTTTCGCTTCATATGCAGCACGCATACCTGCGCATCCTGCCCCGATAATCAGTACATCACAATTCATACTCTTCATAATTCTGCTGTTTCCTGTCTGTTTTGATCTCTTCTGCGGATAGCGGATCATTTATAAAAACGCTACAGTCGGCAACCTGTCGACAAATTGTATTGTATCTGACTACAACTGGAATTGCAACCGATTTTCTCTTTTTTTTAGGAAATATTACTCTGTTTGCAAAATTTGAAGAAGAAAGCCTTTCACCTTATTCCGGCGCGTATGGTGTCCCGCCAACGACAAATCGGAGTGTTGTTTTAAATCATACACGTTTGAAAATGCCGAATGTTACCGATCGAGATAACGATTAAAATATGATCTGCTCGATCAGATCCGATACAGAATCCTTAATCATCGTAATCTGTTCCTCCGTGATACTGTCCAGATGAACGCCTCCCGTGCAGATCACTGTAACGCAATAATGGACGCACAGCGATTCCGCGATCCGTCTGCACAGGAATTCATCTTTATGTCCGGTCAGGTTGATAACGGAAGACGTGCAGCTGTTCTGTCCGTTCCCGCTCAGCGAAGGACGCGGAACAGATGCTACAGCACACCCGACATGCGGCTTCTCCCCACCTGTCAGAACCGCGACGATGTCTTCCCCCGCCGGAAACAGATCCAACCTGATTTCCGTGAAAGAAAGCGTTGTCTTAAGATGACGCTCCTGGATCATAGCTTTTCTCCGGTCCACGGCATATATCCGTCGGGGATGATTCCGAAAGGTTGAAGCGCTTTCCCGATTGTATGAATGATCTGTGCTTCAACCGTATCCGTTCCATGATAAAAGGTCAGCATGGGAGGCACGATCATACAGCCGTAATCCGCAGCGGCGGAAAGGTTTTTCAGATGGACTTTTCCGAGCGGCGTCTCCCGCGGAACCAGAATCACTTTCCTTCCTTCCTTCAGACATACGTCAACGCTCCGAAGCAGTAGATTGTCGGCAAACCCGCAGGAGATTCCCGCAAGGGTTTTCATGCTGCACGGGATCACGATCATTCCATCCGTAACAAAAGAACCGCTTGCAATTGGCGCGGAATAGTTTTTCTCATCATATACGTGATCCGCAAGGGACAGTAGTTCTTCGATGGGGCAGTCCGTTTCCAGCGACCAGGTGAGCTTCGCGCTTTCGGAAACGACCAGAAAGGTTTCAGCACCCGCCTCCCGCAAAGCGTTAAGCAGGAATCTGCTCATCACAACGCCGGAAGCCCCGGAAACTCCGACAATTATACGCTTTTTCATGATCGGCGCTCCTCCATTCTCAAACTGCGTCCAGTGGGTTCAGCCTTATTCATAATGATCCATAAACTTGTTTTGCGGAATATCTTATCAAAACCAAAATAAAATGAAAGCTGAGCTCAGTCAAGCCGTTTTCACCATTTTTAGCCTCACATGCGCAGGAAGAGACGCGCTGTTTATTCCGTTATCGCATGCGTATTGTCATGCCGGCGGAATTCTTTTCCGTCTCACGATTCATTTGCAAATAACGGTTTTCTCTGATACGATATTCAATCAGGTCAGACATTATATATAATTTTGTCGTTTATTGCGATACGTACCGGACAGCAGAAAGGAATCGGACAATGAGACAGAGAATAAGCCTGTTCACACACAGTTTATCTGAAGTATATAAAGAAGATTCCGGTTACAAACTGTTCTTCCTGTCCCTGCTTGCCCTCGGTCTTTCCTATGGACTATATAAGGGGATCATCGACAATTATCTCGCGGAGACAGTTTCCATGACATCCTTCGACAAGGGTGTATCCGAGTTTTTCAGGAAGCTGCCCGGCCTGCTTCTGTTCTTCATCCTCGCCGTTTTCTATGCTTTTTCCGCGGAAAAGATATACAGGATCGGTTCGCTGATCATGATGGCGGGAATGGTCATGCAGGCAGCGGTACCCGCGACAAAAGTGATGGTGATCCTTGCGATCTTCGTATACTCCCTGGGCGATCATATTCACCTTGGAATGCGGAACACGCTATCCCTCCAGTACGCGAAGGAAGGGCACGGCGGCGCGGCTCTTGGTCTGCAGAACTCTGTCAATCAGATCGGGACCCTGCTTGGATTTCTGGGTGTGATCGTCATCTTCTCCTTTGTGAAAGGCAGTTCGGCCGTTTACCGCTCCCTTTTTGCCATCAGCGCTGCAATCGTTGGTCTGGGATGCCTCTTTGCGTTTCGGATGAACGGAAACAGCGAAACCGATGAAACAAAACGCCGTTTCTATTTCCGTAAAAAGTATTCCAAATACTATATGCTGGAAGTATTCTACGGCGCGCGGAAACAGATCTTTTTCACGTTCGGTCCCTATGTGCTCGTTTTGTTCTACGGGGCGAGCGCCATGGCGATCAGCATTCTGTTCGCCATATCCTCCGTATGCACTTTCCTCGCGGCTCCGCTGGTTGGAAGAATTATCGACAAAGCAGGCTATAAGGTCGTAATGATCACGGATACGCTGATCCTAGTCGTCGTATGCTTTTTCTATGGTTTTGCACACCACCTTTTTCCAATGCATGTCGCCTTTCTCGTTTGCTGTGCCAACTACATTCTTGACTCAATAATCTCTCTAGCATCCATGGCTTCAAGCGTCTATGTGCAGGATCTGGCCGACAGCGGAGAAGAGGTCCGGGCGACCATTTCCACGGGAATGTCCGTGAATCATCTGATTACGATCCTGATTGCCCTGTTCGGAGGATGGATCTGGCAAATGCTGGGAATCGAGACCCTGTTCGTTCTGTCTGCCATACTGGGACTCTGCAACAGTGCGTATGCCACAACGATAAAAACAAAAAAAGAAACAGAAAAGTACGCTTGACAATACAAAACACCAACAAGTTAACGATCCATGAATCGTTCTCCCGTCACAGAATACACATCATAAATCCAAAGCAAAAGCGTTTGAAAGCCCTGCAGCACAAGGAACCCGCAGCGTATAATCGATTATGAACAAAAATGGTTTCAAAAAAAACAATAATATATTGAATTGCCCTCCGGAATGCGATATTCTAAATCTGTCGACAGCTCGTATACCAGTTGCGTACAGCCAATCTGCTGGGCTGTGCGAAGGCAGAACACCCGATATCCGAGTCCTGATTGATAAATGCGCGGATGATTTCCGTTCCCTAACTTTTTCCCCGTTCCATCCTGATAATCGTTCTCTGTTTTGTTGCATAAGTGATCCAGTTCAAATCCGCATTGATTGGCATATTCAGAAAGGAATCGTAATCATACAGAAATAGCCGGGTTAACCGGATTATTAAAAAAGGGAGGAAACTAATATGAAACCCAGAAAAATCATTGCCGTTCTGCTTGCCGCCCTGATGATTGTCATGATGGCAGCATGTGCACCGGCAACCACCACTTCTTCCAGTTCCGGAGCGAAAAAAGTAACGGATATCGCCATCGGAACAGCAGCTTCCGGCGGTGCGTGGTATCCGATCGGCGCAGTCATGTCGGACATCGTTTCCACTTCCGACCTCGGCATTTCCGCAACCGTTCAGACAACGGGCGGCGGCGTGGAAAACTGCAAGCTGACCAACGAAGACAGCTGCGAGCTTTCCATCACGATCGGCTATCTTGCGTACAACGCTCAGAACGGGATCGATCCTTATGAGGGAAATAAGATGGATAACATCGCCTGTCTGTTCGGCGGCCTTTCCACCGGCGTCATGCAGGTCGTTCTTCCGGCGAATTCCGATATCCAGACCTTCGGCGATCTGAAAGGGAAGAAAGTTGCGGTCGGACCCGCCGGCGGCGGTGCGATCACCTGTTTGCAGGCGTGTCTGGAGCACGAAGGAGTCAAGTATTCCGAAATCACTCCGACTTATGTCGCATATGACGAGGGCGTTACGATGATGACCGACGGACATGTGGACGCCGCGATCGTGTACGGCGGCATTCCGACCTCCGCTGTTTCCACGCTGGTTGCAAGCAATACGGATTTCCGTCTCCTGGCTCTCACAGAGGAAATGCAGAAAGACATCCTTTCTCAGTACAGCTACTTCCAGGCAGTCACTATCCCCGCAGCCATGTATGGCCGTGACGCGGACGCTCTGACAATCGGCACGCCAAACATCGTCATCTGCAGCGCTGATCTTCCGGAAGATGTCGTGTATAACATCATGAAGCTGTTCTTCACAGAAGAGAATCTTGCAAAGATCCAGGGATCCCATCCTTCCGCAAAGGGACTGACCATCGAAAAAGCGGCAACCATGACCGGCATCCCGCTTCATCCCGGCGCAGAGAAGTTCTTTAAGGAACAGGGTCTCCTCGGGTAAATCCATCCGTCCCCAAACATAACAATACAGGAGCATCAAAATGGAGATACAACAGGAATCCAAAATTCAAAAATACTGCGGATATGCGGCAAAGATAATACTGGTTATCAGTTCGCTGTTTGCGCTGTATACTTCGGGATTTGGTCTTCTTTCCGCCATGAGTCAGAGAAGCATTCACTGGCTGTTTATGGTTACATCGATTTTCCTTCTGTTCCCATACAAGAAAGGAAAGAAAATCGGCGTCGCGGAGATCATTCTCGCCGTAGTTGCCGCGGCCGCGACTCTTTATGTCACGCTGACATGGCAAAAGAACGCCCTGCGGATCTCCAACCCGGCTACCTGGGAAATCGTGCTCTGTATTATCGGTATCCTGCTTGTTCTGGAAGCGACCCGCCGCTCGATGGGAATGGCAATGCCTATCATCGCCATCATTGCCATCGTATATGCGCTCGCGGGGAAAATGCTTCCGGGCATGCTGATGCACAAAGGCTTTTCCGTCGTGAACCTGTCCTCGTTCCTCTATACGACGACGGAGGGCATCTTCGGTATGGCGATGGGAACATCTGCCACGTATATCATTGTGTTTGTGCTGTTCGGCTCCTTTCTTGCCAAGTCAGGAGCCGGACAGTTGTTTGTCGATCTTTCCCTCGCCGCAACCGGCCGCAGGCGGAGCGGTCCGGCGCTGGCCACGATTCTGAGCAACGCCCTGATGGGCATCATTTCGGGTTCTCCGGTCGCTAACGTAGTAACCACAGGTGCTTTTACCCTGCCCCTGCTGCGGACGGCAGGCTATCCCATGATCGAAGGCGCCTCTATCCTCGCCGTCGCCGCTACAGGATCCATGTTTACTCCGCCGGTCATGGGAGCTGCGGCGTTCCTGATCGCGGACTACCTTGCCGTGCCATACGGAAAGGTCGTACTGGCGGCATTGGCCCCTGCCCTCCTATTCTATATCAGTCTGGTCATCTATGCGGATATCTGCGCAGCAAAAAGCGGACTTACGGGCATTGCCTCTGAAAACCTGCCGAAATGGAAAGCCGCGCTTCGCGATCGCGGCCAGATGCTGATCCCGATCATTCTTCTTGTTGTCCTCATCGTAAACGGATGGAGCGCTTTGAAATGCGCTTTCTGGTGCATCATCCTGATACTGGTTCTGGCAACGATCCGGAAAACCACGCGCATGACGCCCAAAATGATTCTGGACGCGCTCATCGCCGGGTCGAAGGATTCCCTGTCCATTGCCGCTGCCTGTGCCTGCGCCGGAATCATTGTCGGCGTAGTTTCCATGACAGGCCTCGGCGTAAAGTTTTCAAGCATGCTGATGCAGATCGCCGGTCAGAGTCCCGCTCTGGCGCTTATCCTCACCATGGTGGCCGCGATCATCATGGGTATGGGCCTTCCCCCCACCGCGGTCTACATCATTATGGCCGCGTTGACGGTGCCCGCCCTTACAGGGCTGGGCATCACGCCAATGGCGGCGCACTTCTTCGTTTTCTATTTCTCCTGTGTTGGCGCCATAACACCGCCTGTTGCGCTCGCGGCCTACTCGGCTTCCGCTGTTGCGCACACACCGCCTATGAAGACCGGATGGACCGCGTTCCGGATGGGACTTGTCGCCTACGTTATCCCGTATATCTTCGCGTTTAACCCGGTTCTCCTCCTGCAGGGCGGAGACGGCAGCATCATGCAGACGATCCTCGCGCTGATCACGGCGGTTGCGGGCGTATTCTTCTTCACATACGCATCGGAAGGATATCTCCGCGATCATCTCCATCCCATCATCCGCCTGATTTTCGTGGGTGGCGCGCTTTGCCTTATGATCCCCGGTGTGCTGACGGACATCATCGGCGCCGGTGTGATCGTTCTCGGAATCTTCCTGACAAAGGTTCTCCACTGGACTCCCAGGAAAAAGGCGAATCCGTCTTCAGAAGACAAGCCCGAACCCGAGAAGCAGTAAGAATTTTCCCTCAAAACAGCCCGAAGTCAGGGTTTTGTAATAAACTTTGTATTTTACCGATTGATTCGGATAGAAATAATACTGGAAAGAGAGGAATACCGTTCAGATGTCGAATAAGAATCTGAGAACTTTTTTAGAGGAAGCGGAACGTGCGGGTGAAGTCCTGCATATTCAGAAACAGATAGATCCGAAATTTGAAGCGACTGCCATCCTCGCAAAGCTGGAGGATGCAGGACAGTATCCCGCATGCATGTTTGAAAAGATCGGAAACGGTCAGTATCCTGTCCTGAGCAATCTGTTCGCAAAACGCAGCCGTCTCGCCATGGCACTGGGATGCTCGGAAGAGGATCTGAACGCGACTTACCGGGCAAGAGAAGATAAGCGTATCGCCCCGGTCATGGTGGAATCCGGTCCCGTACAGGAAGTCGTGCTTACCGGGGACGACATCGATCTCTATCAGCTTCCCATCCCAACGCATAACGCGCTGGACGCCGGTCCGTATGTGACCTGCGGCGCTTCCGTCACCCGGGATCCGGACACCGGCATCCGCAATATCGGCGTATACCGCCATCAGCTTCACGGCAAGAACAAGCTTGGCATCCATATGTCGGAAGCAAGCCACGTCAACTATATTTACGGCAAATATGAAGCGCGCGGAGAGAATATGCCGATCGCGATCACGATCGGACACCATCCGGCATTTTATCTCGGATGCCTGAGCTTTGTTCCGGTCGGCGTGGATGAATACGGCGTCGCCGGTGCCCTCATGGAGGAGCCTTTGGAACTTGTGCGCTGCAAGACCTGCGATCTGGAAGTACCTGCCGACGCAGAAATCGTGCTGGAAGGGTATGTCAGCGCGACGGAACGCCAGATGGAAGCGCCGTTCGGAGAATTCACCACCATGTACGGCGGTCCTCACATGTATCACGTCGTGACCGTAACCGCTATCACGATGCGGAAAAAGCCGATCTATCTGGACTGCTTCTCGGGGCATCTGGATCATCAGCTGCTCGGCGGGACCGGGAGACTCAGCGTAATCTACAAAACAATCCGCATGGCATGTCCGACCGTAAAGGACGTTTTCATGCCCCCGTCCGGCTGCTGCCGTCTGACCTGCTACGTTTCCATTCACAAGCGGCATGAAGGCGAAGCGAAAAACGCGATTGGCGCGGTCCTCGCTTCCGACCCGTTTGTGAAATACGTGGTTGTGGTAGACGATGATGTCAACATCTTCAACGACAGCGCCGTGCTTCTCGCCATCGCGACGAGACTGAAACCGGATCAGAACGGGTTTATGATCAAGAACGCAAAGGGCCATCCGCTGGATCCGACCGCTTATAACGGATATGTCGTAACAAAAGTCGGAATTGACGCCACAAAGCCGCTGCGTGATTTCCCCGAAACGGTTTCGGTTCCGGGCACGGATAAGGTCAACCTGGCCGAGATACTGGGATAACCGCCGGAAGTTGTCGCTTCTGGCAATCAATATGACATATGCCCGGAGTGTTAGTTCCTGTATCAGGACTGTCTTCGGGCTTTTTGATACATCAGACTACTGAATTTGGAGGCAGGGCATGAAAAAGCTGGCATTTGTGACAGGCTCCCGTCGCGGAATCGGACTTGCAGCCGCAAAGAAGCTTTCCGAGCTTGGATATACTGTCGTGATATCCGGCGTGACCCCTGAGGACGCGATGTGCGAACCGCTGCAGGGCTCCCTGAAATCATATGACTTTGATTATTTACGTTGTGATATTTCCAAAGCTGCGGACAGATCGTCTGCCTTTTCCTATATTGACCGGAAGTACGGACGTCTGGATCTGCTCGTAAACAACGCCGGCGTCGCCCCGAAAATCAGGACCGATCTGCTGGAAACCTCTGAGGAAAACATGCGCTGGCTTCTGGACACCAACCTGCTCGGAACGTTCTTCATGTGCCAGTCTGGCGCGAATCTGATGATAGATATGCAGTCACGCGGGTTGGAAGGCTATCACCCGCGGATCATCAATATCTCCTCCATATCCGCCTACACCTCCTCAACCAGCAGGAGCGAGTACTGCATCAGCAAAGCCGGAGTCTCCATGATCACGCAGCTGTTTGCGGATCGGCTTGCTTCCGAGGGAATTCCTGTATTTGAGGTGCGTCCGGGCATAATCCAGACCGATATGACAGCGGGAGTAAAAGAAAAGTACCAGAAAATGATTGACGAAGGGATCACCCCCATCAAGCGGTTCGGACAACCGGAAGACGTGGCGAACTGCGTTGCCGCTCTTGCGGGCGGTCTGCTGGATTTTTCGGCTCAATGTCAAATGTTGGGGTTGAGATAAAAGAAATCAAGTAAAATCAAGTTAAAACAGGAGTCTTGCATGAAAGTGTGAGACTCTTGTTGTATTCAGGCATGTAAAGGAAAGGAAACAGCATGCGGCAGGGCAGCTTGAACAGGGGGCATGCCCCCTGTTCACGGTATATGGGTCCCGTTATTTGCCTCTGTTCAGGATCATCAGGATCCTGCTGCGGAAGTTTTCAAAGTTCCGGTAGCCGTATCCCGTCCGCTTGATCACCTTGATCGTATTGTTGCAGCCTTCCGTAAACTCGTTGGAA
>JAFPXU010000146.1 GCA_017394605.1 Clostridia bacterium
ACATGCCGCGGAACAGCCCCCCTGCGCGATGTTTCTGTCTCCGAACGGAATCAGCGAATAAAGATGCGGACCGTTCTGGGGCAGATAGACGACAGGCATCGGAGAGCCGTTACGCGGCACTGAGACGAACAACATACAGATCTGCTGTATTATTTGCTTTCGAGATACTTGTTGATCTCTGCAACGAGGGCGTCGCAGTCGATGCCGTGCACCTGGCATGCCTGCTCGAGCGATTCACCGTGCGCCATCATGCAGCCGAGGCAGTGCATGCCGGACTGCATCAGGATATCCGCGATGTTTTCGTCGTTACCGATCACGTTCATGATCGTCATGTCTTTTGTAATAGCCATATGGATTAATACCTCCTGAATCATTCAATAAGACAGTATAGGTGTTTATTCGGAAGAATGCAAGATGATGCAAATAAACCGATATCAGGCTGAAGAGACATCCCTTTCCAGGATAAGCTTAATGTTGTCTTTCATTCCAGGCGCTTTTGGCTGGAGGAGACATCGATCAGATTAAGGCGAATACTCTCCTTCGTAGACTGGCAGGCTTTTCAGACGACATTTCTTATATCGTTTTCAATGATGTTGAATCGCTTAAACTCGGGAATCGATTCCTCTTCTGCCCGTTTGATAACCGCATCGCTTTCTGACGCTGCGGATACCACGAGAATGCTGACGGGATAAACCGGCTTTTCAAGTTTGCAACGGCGAAGGTCATCATACTCGTTACATAGGGGAATATCATTTTCCCTGCTGATATAGTCCAGCATGGCAAGAAGATACAGACTTTCAGGATACCATTTCCTATTGAAATAGGTGCGGATTTCCTCGCTTTCCAGAGTATCGGCAATGAAGCCGAGATCGCCCAGCTCCTTGACACGATGGCAGATTAAGCTTTTAAAGTTCTCAAAGCTGCAGCGCTTGACAAAACACGGGGCAAGCAGTTCCTCCATAGGCAGATCCAGCGCACGGGCAATACGGTAGACAGTCTCCGCACTGCATTTTTCCAGCCGTGACTTTCCGTTGCAGATATCGTTTACCGTGGCATAGGGAATCCCGCTCGTTTTGGCGAGCCTGTATATGCTCATATTCCGCTGTTCCAATGCGTCACGTAACGTCATGTTTCTTCACCTGATTTTTACAATGATTATAACGGCAGACCGATATATTTGCAACCGCATTCCGAATGATTCTGTTTAGTCCATTGGGAATAGGGCATGAAACGTTCCGTGTCCGCGTTATTTGATTGCAGCAAAAGAAAAACCAGCAGATCGATTCCGTCAGGCTGCCTGTTGCCCCTTATTCGAAGCCAACTGGAAACGGTTGGTTTTCCGGGAGGGCGCGCTGACGTATCAACTTCTGGTTTGGATGCTGTATCCGGGATTCAATTGCTTTTTCTGGTCAGAATCAGGGAGGACAGAGGAGCAACGGTAAAATCCGATCCGACCCGTATCACTTCACCGGAAAGGGAGACATAGTCTCCTTCGATATGAAGCTGGTCGTTTCCGTCCGGCCCTTCCGGGAAACTGTTCTCCGAAAGGGATACGGTCTGAGGGACCTCGCTTCTGTTGACGCAGGTGATCACCGTTTCATGATCCGTATAGCGGATCACGCAGAACACGTCCTGATTGACTGCGCCCATCCTGCATTTGCCGGACTGCATCGCTTCGCTTTCCTTTCTTCTGGAAAAGATGGCGCGGAGGTCCTCAAGAAGAGGGAGATTCTCCTGCTTCCAGGGATAGGGGGCGCGGTTGAACGGATCCGCCATACCAGTAAGGCCTGCTTCGTCCCCATAATAGATGCAGGGAACGCCGGGAACGGATGCCTGCAGCGCGGCTGCGAGACGCATGCATTTCAGGCCGTATTCAATTTTGTCCTTCGGGGGCTCATACACGGCCTGCTGTTCCCTGGTGAGTTCGGAACGGTCCGGCGCGCCGGCATATACGGTCGCAGCACGCGGAACGTCGTGCGAACTGATCAGATTCATCGCGGCAGCGTAGAAGGGGGCGGGATACTGTTCCCGCTGCGTCTGCAGCTTGTGGGAAAGCGTATACGCATCCTTTTTTCCGGAGAGGAAGTCCGCAAGCGCATCGGTGAATCCGTAGTTCATGACGGAATCCAGTTCATCGCCGTTGACGTACCCGCGCCGTCCTTCGGGACCGAGCTTGGTCGTCGGATCCTCCCAGACTTCGCCGAGGATCACGCCTTCCGGATCGCATTCCTTGATGGTTTTCCGGAGAATGCGGATGAACTCGTCCGGCAGCTCGTCAGCAACGTCAAGTCTCCAGCTGGTCGCGCCGGCGCCGGCCCATCTTCGGATCACGCCGTGTTCGCCCGTGATGAACTCGATGTAGGAGGGGGTCATCTCCCATACGTCGGGAAGGGTTTCAAAATTCCACCAGCATTTGTACGTGCCGTCCTCGTTGAACAGGTACCACTCGCGGTACGGGGAGGAGGGATCCCGGTACGCGCCGGTTTTCAGGCCGTAGTGGCCTTCCCTGTTGAAGTAGACGCTGTCGCTTCCCGTATGCGAGAACACGCCGTCCAGCATGATGCGGATGCCGCGTTTGCGCGCCTCCTCGCAGAGCCTTCTGAAATCGTCGTCGGAACCGAGGATCGGATCGATGGTCATGTAATCCGCGGTGTTGTAGCGGTGGTTGGACGAAGACGCGAAGACCGGGTTCAGATAGATGCACGTCACGCCGAACGATGCGATATAGTCGAGCCTGGAGATGATTCCGTTCAGGTCGCCGCCGAAGAAATCGTCCGGAACGTAGTCCTTCTCTCCGACGGAAGCCTTGTACAGCGCGGGTTCCGACCAGCGCTCATGGACCTTCGGATGACGGCCCATGCCGGCCTCGTAGTTGATCCTGTTGTGG
>JAFPXU010000147.1 GCA_017394605.1 Clostridia bacterium
CTTCAAACGGGAACGAAACGGTTCTTCTGGAGCAGAACGAGAAGCTCGGGAAGAAACTGTATATTACGGGAAAGGGCAGATGCAATCTGACCAATACCGCGGACCGGGACGAGTTCATCCGCAATGTGACGAGAAATCCGAGGTTTCTTTACAGTGCGCTGAATACGTTCGATCATACGGATATCTGCGCGTTGATAGAAAAAAACGGCGTTCCGGTCAAAACGGAACGGGGCGGAAGGGCGTTTCCGGCGTCGGACAAATCCAGCGATGTGATAAAAGCCTTGAAAAGGAATCTGGACCATGCCGGCGTGGAAGTCAGGCTCAACACAAAGGCGACGGGAATCCTGATTTCGGACGGACGCGTTGACGGGGTGCGGACAAACGCGGGTATCGAACCCGCGGACGCCGTGATCATCGCTACGGGAGGCGTTTCCTATCCCCAGACGGGATCGACGGGAGACGGATACCGGTTTGCCTCGGAGGCGGGGCATACGGTCGTTGCGCCGAAGCCGTCTCTTGTGGGGCTCTGTACGAAGGAGACATGGCCATACGAACTGACGGGGCTGACACTGAAAAACGTCGGTATGACGGCAAAACGAAACGGGAAAAGGATATTCAGGGAACTTGGGGAACTGCTTCTGACGCATTTTGGCATATCCGGACCGATGGTGCTTTCCCTGTCTTCGGTCATCGCTGACTCGTATGAGAATGTGGAGATATCCATCGATCTGAAGCCGGCGCTCGACGAGCAGACGCTGGACGCGAGACTGCTCCGCGATCTGGAAGAGAACAGACTTAAAACGGTGAAAGGTGCTTTTCACGCCCTTCTTCCGTCAAAGCTTCTAAACGCGGTCATGGCCGAGGCGGGGATCAATGGGGAAGGGAACGTTTCCGATTTCACGAAAGCGGACCGGAGGCGGCTTTTGTCGGCTTTGAAAGAGATGCGGCTGACGGTTTCCGGGACACGGTCGTTTGATGAGGCAATCGTTACCCGCGGGGGTGTCAGCGTTTCCGAAGTCAACAGCTCGACGATGGAGTCGAAACTGGTGAAAGGACTGTATTTTGCCGGGGAAGTTCTTGATGTGGACGCGATGACCGGCGGATTCAATCTGCAGATCGCCTGGTCAACAGGCGTGCTGGCGGGAAGGAGTACTGGACAGTGAAAGAGAGAATCAATATTGCGATCGACGGTCCGGCGGGTGCAGGAAAGAGCACTGCGGCGAAATCCCTTGCGAAACGCCTCGGGATCCGGTATCTGGATACGGGCGCGATGTACCGCGCAATGGCGCTGTACGCGATCCGCAGCGGCGTCAGGCCCGAGGATCCGGAGGGGATGGCATCCATATTGGACGGTGCCGACGTGCGCGTTAAATATATGGAAGACGGGTCCCAGCACGTTTTCCTCGGGGAGGAGGATGTCACGGGACTTCTGCGGACGCCCGAACTGTCCATGGGCGCGTCCAACGTCGGTCTGCATCCCCCTGTCCGGCAGAAGCTTGCGGAAATGCAGAGACGCGTCGGGACGCAGTACGATATCATCATGGACGGAAGGGACATCACGACCAACGTGCTTCCGGATACGCCGTATAAGTTTTATATCACCGCGAGCGTAGAGGAACGCGCGAAACGCAGACTCCGTGAAATGGAGCAGCGCGGCGAAACAGGCAAGACGCTTGAACAGGTGGAGGATGAGATCTCAAAGCGGGACGCGAACGATATGGGACGTGCCTATATGCCGCTCAGAATCGCGGAGGACGCGGTAGTTGTAGATACGACGGATATGACGGCGGACGAGGTCGTCGAGTATCTGGTCAGAAAAATCGAGGGACTGTAATGTTATATATTTTAGGAAAATACATCCTTGCCGGTCCGCTTCTCTGGCTGATTTTCAGGCCGAGAGTGCTCAATCGTGAGCGGCTGCGGTTCAAGGGTGGAGCGATCATCATCAGCAACCACTTCTGCGTGATGGATCCGCTCTTTGTAGCGGCCGTCTGCCCCAGATGGATTCACTTCATGGCCAAGAAGGAAGCGTTCAAGCATAAACTGGCGGATTTCTTTCTTCGCAGGATGCTGTTCGCGTTCCCGGTCGACCGCGACACCGTGGATATCACTTCCATGAAACACGCGATGGCCGTTCTGAAAAGCGGAAAGGTATTCGGTATCTTCCCCGAGGGCAGCAGATCTCCGACGGGTACCATGGATGAGTTTGAGAGAGGCGCGGCCTTCCTCGCACTGAAATCCGGCATGCCGATCATTCCGGTCTATTCGGATCCGCAGGTAATGAGAAGGTGCAAGATTACCATGGCGGTCGGAGAACCGATACTGCCGAAACAGGCGACGGAGGGCAGACAGGGGAAACCGCTGGAAGTCCTGACGCAGGTCATGAAGGACAGCATGATGGAGCTTAAGAGAAAAGTCGAGGACTGCAGATAATTGAAAATACTGATCGGAAAGCACTGCGGGTTCTGCTTCGGCGTGAAGAGGGCGGTCGAACTGGCCGAGCGGGAAGCGGAATCCGGAACGGTCTATACATACGGCAATATCATACACAACGAAAGCGTGGTCGACGAGCTGAGGACGAAGGGAATCATACCCGTTCAGTCTGTTTCCGATGTCTCAGAGGGCGACACGCTTATTATCCGTGCGCACGGTGTTCCTCCGGAAGTGATCAAAAGCTGTGATGAAAAGGGCGTTTCGGTGGTGGATGCCACGTGTCCCTTTGTCAAGAGGATCCATCGTCTGGTGGAGCGGGCTTCCGGGGAATGCAGAAAGGTGTTTATCGTCGGGAAGGCGGATCATCCGGAAGTGATCGGCATCCGGGGATACGCCGGACCGGACGCGGCCGTCCTTCAGACCGTTAGGGACGTGGAAAGCGTTACCCCCGTGGAGCGGGGGTGCGTGGTCGCGCAGACGACGATGACACAGGCCCGATACGCTGAGATCGTAGAAGCGCTCAGAAAGAAATGCGGCGATCTCGCGGTATATGAAACGATCTGCGACACGACGCGTCTGAGACAGGCGGAAGCGAAAACGATAGCGGAAAAATCTGACCGCGTTTACGTGATCGGATCCCGGAATTCCGCCAACACAGCGAGGCTTGCGGAGATCTGCAGGAGCCGTTGCAAGGTCACGGAAACGCTGGAAAACACGGAGAATTTTTCTCTTGCCAAGTTGCAAAGCGATGATATAATAGGTATAGTCGCGGGTGCATCGACCCCCGACCGCATGATTATGGAGGTTATAGAAGGAATGAGCGAACAGGAAAAGACGACGATCGAAACCATCGAGGCGGAGGCTCCCGCTGAGGAGGTCGTCGCAACAGCAGAACCCGCCAAGGACCCGGAGGAAGTCACCGTACAGGTAAGCGAAGAAGCCCCTGCGTCTGAAGCAAAGAGCAACGATGAGGCAGTTGAAGCGAAGGCTGAGCCTCAGGAAGAAGACAATTCTGACTTTGCCAAGGCGTTTGAAAAAACGCTTACAAGGATTCACAATGGTCAGTGGATTACCGGAACCGTTCTTCAGATCGTAGACGGCGAAGTGTATGTGAATGTCGGCTATAAATCCGACGGCATCATCCCGAAGGATGAGTTCTCCAGTGACAGCGACGTGAAGCCGGAAGATCTCTTCAAAGAGGGCGACGAGATCGAAGTGGAAGTCCTTAAGGTCAATGACGGTGAAGGCAATGTTTTGCTCAGCCGCAAGAACGTTGAGAGCAAGAAAATCTGGGACAGGCTTCTTGATGACGAAGACATCGAAAACAAGGTCTTCGACGCAGTCGGCAAGGAAGTCGTCAAGGGCGGCATGATCGCGGACATCAACGGAATCCGTGCTTTTGTTCCCGCTTCTCAGGTTTCTCTCAAATATACGGAGAATCTTCAGGAGTTCATCGGCAAGCCGATGAAACTGAAGGTTCTGGAGGTAGACAAACAGCGCAAACGCATCGTCGCTTCCCAGAAGAAAGTTCTTCAGGAGGAGATCGTAAACGCGAAGCGCGAGAAATGGTCCAAACTGGTTGTCGGCGAGAAGGTCAAGGGTATCGTCCGCCGCATCACCGATTTCGGCGCGTTTGTTGACATCGGCGGGATCGATGGTCTCGTCCATATCACAGACGTAGGCTGGGGCAGAGTCAAGCATACCTCCGACATCCTGTCCATCGGTCAGGAAATCGAAGTGCTGATCCTCAATGTTGACGCGGATAAGGAAAGAGTATCCCTGGGCTACAAGCAGCTTCAGCCGAAGCCCTGGACGCTTGCAGATCAGAAGTATCCGATCGGCAGCATCGTAGAAGGCAAAGTCGTCCGTATCGTTCCGTTCGGCGCATTCGTAGCGCTTGAGTCCACAATCGACGGTCTGATCCACATTTCCCAGGTCGGTATCCACCGCGTTGAGAAAGTGGAAGACGAGCTGAAGGTCGGCGACATCGTCCGCTGCAAAGTTCTGGAAGTGAATCCGGAAGCAAAGCGCATCAGCCTCAGCCGCAAGGAAGCCTTGATTGAAGAGGATCCCGAGATCGCGGCTCAGGTCGAGAAGGAAAAGGCGGAGCGCGAACGCATCCACCAGGAGCGCATGGAGCAGCGCGCCAAGGAGCGCGAGCAGCAGCAGGCCGCGAACGAAGCAAAGCGTCAGGCCCGCGAAAAGAACGCGTCTGAAGGCGGGGAGCGCCGCGAGCGTTCCGAGCGTCGTCGCAACAGCGAGGACGGCGATTACGATCTGCCTCCGGTAGAGAGCGCGACCACTTCCCTTGCGGATCTCTTCTCCGCATTGAAGGACGAAGTCGAATAAGGCTTTGACCGATTGATGATCCATCCCGGCATGTACAGCCATGTCGGGATTTTTAGTTGAAAGGGAAAAAGCGCCATATTATAATGATTTCAAAAAAAAGGGTCAGACTGAATGCGTATCGGCATCTTTGGCGGCTCTTTTGATCCGATCCATTCCGCTCACATGAAAATCGCGGAACAGGCGATCGGAGAGCTGCATCTGGACAAACTGATTTTGATGGTTGCCGGCACATCCCCGAACAAGAGGAATGCCGGAGCATCGCCGGCTGAGACGCGTCTTGAGATGGCCAGGATCGCTTCAAAGGATATTCCCGGACTCGAAGTATGTGACTGGGAAGCGATCAGGGACGGATTGAACTATACGGCTGAAACACTGGACGCGCTTGAAGCGGAGTATCCCGGATCGGAATTCTTCCTGATTATCGGAAGCGATAAGATACGCGGGCTGAAAGGCTGGTACCGTTTCGAAGATATCGTTTCCCGTGCCAAAATCGCAGTGGTATGCAGGAAAGGTTCCGGTATTCCGGAAGCGGGGGAAGAAATGCCGGAAGATTTGCTTCTCCTTCCGATTTCTGTGAGAGAGATCTCCGCCACTGAAATCAGGCACAGGCTGTATTCCGGGCTTCCGGTTACCGGAATGATTCCGCAGAGCGTCGAGGACTTCATTTATGAAGAGGGCGTGTATTTCCCAGAAAGCATCAGAAAGATTCAGCGGAAATGCAGAGATGCCCTGACGCCGGACCGGTATGCGCACGTGTGCCGCGTGATGGAGCAGGCGGCAAGTTACGCGGAGCGTTTCGGAGTCGATCCCGGAAAGGCAAGGCTTGCGGCGCTTCTTCATGACTGCGCGAAATGCATGGACAAGAAGGAGCAGTTTGTGCTATCCGGAGAGACGGAGTTCATTCCCGCGATACTGCACGCGCCTGCCGGCGCCGTGATCGCGAGGACTGAATACGGGATTGAGGATCCGGAGATCCTTCAGGCAATCCGTCTCCACTGTACCGGGGACGAGGGAATGTCAGATCTTGACATGCTGATTTTCCTTGCCGATATGACGGAACACGGAAGAGACTTTCCGGCGGTGAATGAGATCCGAGATGCGGTGTGGCAGAGTCTGGAACATGGCATGCTGGTGGCTCTTGTACATGAGGACCGCTATTTAAGAGAGAAGAACGCCACAGTACATCCTGCGGCGGGCAGAGCAATACGATACTTTAAACGGAAGGAGAGTGCGCTTTGAGCAACATCGAAAAAACGGTAGACGGCATCTGTGAGGCACTGTACAACAAAAAGGCGGGGGATATCATAGCGATTCCCGTCGGAGACAAGACGATCATCGCGGAATGGTTCGTGATCTGCGAGGGCAATACCGCACCGCAGGTCAAGGCAATCAGCGACGGCCTGGAGGAGAAGGAGAAGGAACTCGGTCTCGAACTCCGGCGCAAGGAAGGATATTCCGAGGGACGCTGGATCGTCATGGATTACGGTGATATTCTGGTACACATCTTCCATAAGGAAGAGCGTCAGTACTACAACATGGAATATCTTTGGGACACCGATTCCAAGGCGATTGCCTATAAAGGAAAATAACACGCGGGGTCTGATCCGGCATCAGCGGTATTCCTGTCGGGATTGCTGCGGACTGTTTTCGTTTAAGCACGGTTCTTTGTGCGCGCAGTTTTGTGTGCTTTCACGTCAATGCGTATTACGGAAAGTGCATACGGATCAGACCTGCCTGTAAAAAATTTTTATAAAACCCCTTGCATTATTTCGGCGCGGGGTGTATTCTAATCAATGCTGACGTTCCTCCTTAGCTCAGTCGGTAGAGCATGCGGCTGTTAACCGCAGTGTCGTTGGTTCGAGTCCAACAGGGGGAGCCATTTTTATGCCCGGAAATGCCTTGTTTCTGGGCTTTATTTATACGGCGTTTAAGCTGACAGACACTATCTCATGTTTCATTGGTCAACAATTGATTGCACAGATCCATGACACGTCTTTCTCATCGGACAGGTCTGCATGAAATAAACGGGGAGGGAATAATATGAAAGTTTTGTTCATCGGAGGCACGGGTACCATCAGCGCCGCGATTGTCAAAAGGCTGGCTGAACAAACCGACTGTGAGGCATGGCTTCTGAACCGCGGAAACCGTAACGGGGCGGTTCCGGAAGGTGTGCACACCATCGTTGCGGATATGGACTGCGAAGAGGAAGTACAACAAAAGCTTGGTGATCAGAAGTTTGATGTGGTTGCGGAGTTCATCGGGTTCAGGGTGGAACAGGTCGAGCGTGATGTCAGATTGTTCCGTGGAAGAACAAATCAGTATATCTATATCAGCTCCGCTTCCGCCTACCATAAGCCTTCGGCGGATTTCCGCATCACCGAAGGAACCACGCTTTCCAATCCCCACTGGCAGTATTCGCGGGATAAGATCGCCTGCGAGGAGTATCTGATGCGCCAGTACCGTGAAACCGGATTCCCGGTCACGATCGTCCGGCCCAGCCATACGTATGACGAGCGCAGCATTCCTCTCGGCGTTCATGGGGCGAAGGGATCCTGGCAGGTGATCAAACGGATTCTGGAGGGGAAACCTGTCATCATTCAGGGGGATGGAACAAGCCTGTGGCATCTTACGTTCAACCGTGATTTTGCGGTCGGCTTTACCGGCCTTATGGGAAACCGGCACGCAATCGGCGAAGCGTTCCAGATTACAGGCGATGAAGTGCTGACATGGAACCAGATCTATGAAACGATCGCGGACGCGCTGGGTGTGCCCCTTAAGGCAGTTCATATCTCATCCGAGTTCCTTGCTGAAGCGGGAAAATCTTACGGTTATGATCTGGAGGGAAGCCTGATCGGTGATAAATCTGTCAGCGTCGTGTTTGACAACGGCAAGATCAAAAGACTTGTGCCTGAAATGACTACGACCGTCCCCTTCCATGAGGGGGTGCGGATCGCACTCGCGTATATCCTTTCTCATCCCGAGGAATGCCAGAGAGAGGATCCCGGGTTTGACGACTGGTGCGACCGGATCATTGCACTGCGGGAACATGCGCTGAAAGGAATATGAAAACGGGCTTCTTAAGCCGTGCAAAAGGGTACCTGCGGGTATCCTTTTTTGTTGCGGCCGGGAGTTCTGCTTCGTTTGGCAACCTGCAGGAGGGCGCGTGAACCAAGCAAACGGATACGGCGGATGTTCAGGGAAAAAGAAATGGATTAATCTTGCGTTTGACCGTATAATAATCATATGGAAAATGAAAATGTACAAATCCTTCATACGGAAGATGTCGCTCCTTCAAAGAGATTCATTAAAAGCGATTTTCTTTTTTTTGTCATCGTCGCGGTCCTTGTCATTGCCGTGATTGTGATTGCGTCCGCAGTGCAGGTTCTGTTTCAGATACCGCGCATATTTGCTCAGATCGTTCTGTATGTCTTTCTCTGCCTGTTTGCGGTATGGCTGTATAAAAAGAGGCTGGTTTCTTACCGCTATAAACTGACTGAACGGATGCTTTCGGTCGAACGCGTGATCGGAAAGCGCGTTAGACCGGATTATCAGATCCATCTGAGCGATATTGTCCGGATCGGAAGCTATGAAAAACTCTCCGGAGAGAAACCGGATAAGGAGTATAAGGCTTTTCACGGGAAGAAGGAAGCGGCAACGGCGCTTATGTACAAAAACGGGAAGACGACGGACATGCTGCTCATCAGCCCGTCTCAGGAGATGCAGGAGATCATTCTGAAACAGTGGAAAAAAGCAAGGCGATAATCAGAAGGTTGCCGAGGATCCTCGGTGAATACGCGCAGTCTGATCCGGCGCTTTTTTGCACGCCGGCTCACAAGGGCAGGGGACTTGCCTTTTTTCGGGATGAACTTGCCAGGTGGGATGTAAGAGCGTCATGGCTTGAAGGACAGGGAAACCCGGTTTCTGATCTTGCCCGGCGCTTCAGTTTGTTTTATAAAACTGCACATTCTTATCTTCTGACCGGCGGAAAGGCGTCTGCCATTCGGGCCATGCTGCGTGCGCTTCCCCCGGAGGAACGGGTGCTTATCCCGGAAGGCGGCTGTGCCGATACTGTGAGCGCGCTGAAGCTGTTGGGACGGGAAATATCCTATATCAGGACTGTACGTGA
>JAFPXU010000148.1 GCA_017394605.1 Clostridia bacterium
CAAAGCAAAAAACGGAAGGACTCACAGCGCGAACCCTTCCGCAATTCAGATTAGCAGGGATATCATCCCGCCTATCGGCTGCCTTTCGGCTTCCCTCAGCTCACACTCTCCCCCGTATAAAACTGCGCCTGCGCCGACCAAAGCTCCGCATACTTTCCGCCAACCTCCCCGACCAGTTCCTCATGCGTTCCCTCCTGCACGAGCATCCCATGATCGAACACGGCGATCTCGTCGCAGAATCGGCGGGAGGAAAGGCGATGGGAGATGAACACCGAAGCTCTTCTCATCCATTTCCATCCGGTGCAGATAGGCCAGAAAGGCGTACCGTGACAGGACAATGGAAATGTGCGAGGTCAGGGGGGCGTAGGACAAGCAGTGGCACTCCGCGGTCAGTTTCAAAACCGATTTGCAGGTCTTAGAATGTGCGCTCGCCAGGCGCACATAATTGGTGACAGCATCCCGAAAACACTGCCACAAATGTATTGTTTTTTCTGTTATTATCCCAGCGCAACACTTCTGTCCGCATATTTTAGAATCATGGGACGGTGCGTTACTGAAATCAGCGTCAGCTTCTTTTCCCGACGCAGTTTCTGGATCATGTTGCAGATCTCCTCCTCCGTCTCAGTGTCGAGATTGGAGGTGATTTCATCGAGAAGCATGACCGGGGAACCGCGAAGAATCCCCTGCGCGATGGCGATGCGCTGTTTCTGTCCGCCGGATAACTGGACGCCATTCTCTCCGATTTCTGTATCGAGACCGTCCGCCAGTTCCGAGACGAATTTCCCGAGTCCCACATCCTCCATAGCCGACAGAAAACGAGCGGTACTGCCGTTCGGCAAAGCCAGTTCGAGGTTTTCCCTGAGTGTTCCCGGGAAAAGATAGGGTTCCTGTGCAACATAAGCAATGTTCTCTCGGATTTCCTTCCGACTGATCTTTGCGGCGGGTGTCCCGTCAAAGAGGATTTCGCCGTTCTCTATCGGGTAATTGCCGATCATCAACTGGAGAAGTGTGCTTTTGCCGATCCCGCTCGGTCCGGTCACGGCCAGCCATTCGCCCGACTTAACGTTAACGGAGAAATTGTCAAGGACATTTCCCCTCGTTTCGTCATAGGCGAACGTGATGTTCTTCGCTTCTATCCCGCGGTTACAGGAGAACGGGAGGTTATCGCAGGGGATATCCCGTTCATCTTCCATAGACAGGATTTCAAACAGCTTTTTATACTGTCCGAGCTGTTTATGGAAGTTGAAATTCACATGCGACAGATCTTTCACGATGCTGAAAAATTGCGGCATATAGTTCAAAAACAGGATCAGTCCGCCGATGGTGACGCTTCCCCGGATCACAAAGTACGCGCCGAGACCGAAGGTCACCCCGATGAACAGGGAATCGACAAGCACGTTGATCCATACGCCGTGGATGTTTTCGAGCGCGGTAGACTTCGACCAGATATCGACTGTGTTTTTGTTGATGGTTTCCAGCTTGGTAATCTGCAGCTTTTCAAGCAGGAGACTCTTGACCGTTCGGATTCCCCGGAACGTGTCAGAGACGATCTGCCCGCTTTTTCCCCGATACTGCATCATCTGCTCCGCAAACCGCTCGGTCATTTTCCCGAACCACTTGCTCGGCAGGATCAGAATCGGAATGTACAAGAGCTGCATCACAGCCAGAAGCGGATGAACGCGGATCAGCATCACGAACACGACCGCGCTCACTGCAAAGTTGGACAGCATTTGCGGGAGGTCCATAATCCAGAGGAGGACATATTCCATCGCTTCAGACCGGCAATAGGTCGCAAGTTCCCCGGAGTTATTGGTGTCAAAGAACCGCAAGGGTTGGTACACGATCTTCTCAAAGCATTTGATGAATAGCACCTGTCCGAGCTTCCGACCGGAAACGGCGATTCTGTGCTGCTGAAACGCACTGATTCCTGCGTTGATGACGGGAAGGACAACAAAGAGGATGATGCTGAGTAGAATTGCTTTCACGTTCCGGTCCGGAATGTAGACGTCGATGATCCTGCTCATGACAACAGCCGGAAGCAGCGCGATCAGACGGACGGACAGATAAAGGATGAACGCGAACGC
>JAFPXU010000149.1 GCA_017394605.1 Clostridia bacterium
CTGAAGATGGGGGATACACGGAATAATGACCGTGTTTTATGTCATCAGCCTGGGAGGCTGGAAGACACTACTGCTTATCCGTAGGGGCGTATTCGCTGAAGGTAACGGTAAGTTCCATCTCCTGCCCGTTTCTCTGGATCGTCACCGTAGCGGTGTCTCCCGCGTTGTAGCGGCTGATTGTGGACGAGAGCACATCATTGGATGTGATTTTGGTGTCTCCGATCTTGAGGATCAGATCGTTCGCCTGGATACCCGCCTTGTCCGCTGCGTATCCTTCGATTACCTGCCCCACCTGCACACAGAGGGTTTCGGAACCGCCGAAGTAGCCCCATCCGCTCCGGTCAGATCTAAGAGAGACGTTCTGGGTATACACGCCGAGATAAGCTCTCCCGGTCACATATCCGTACTGGATAATGTCGTTGATGATCTGCTTCACGTCGTTGACCGGGATCGCGAAACCGAGTCCTTCAGCGTTGGTGGAACTGGAACTCGCCTTTGCGTTGACGATACCGATCAGGCTTCCGCTGGAATTGAACAGACCGCCGCCGGAACTACCGGGACTGATTGCCGCATCATGCTGGAGAAGCGTCATTTCCGTGGATTCCACAGTGACCGTACGGTTCAGGGCACTGATCATGCCGCCCGTCGCGGTGCCTCTCAGCTCGCCGAGATGGTTGCCAATCGCAACGACGTCCTCTCCTACCGTCAGCATGTCCGAATCGCCCAGTGTCGCGGGGACAAGCCCGTCCGCGTCGATTTTGATGATGGCAAGATCGTTCCTTTCGTCCGTTCCGATGACTTGCGCCTCATACTCGGTGTCGTCGTTCAGAATGACCGTGACCCTGTCCGAGCCCTCAACAACGTGATTGCAGGTCACGATATACCCGTCGCTCGAGATCACGACGCCGCTTCCGGAGCCTTTCACTTCCCGCGTCTGGCTCTGTCCGTTTCCGAAATAGCCGCCGAATCCGTAATAGATCCAGGGATTCTGACTGTATCCGACCTCCACGGTGGAATACACGTCGATTCCTACGACCGAAGGCGCTGCGATCTCAACGATCTGCGCTCTGGAATACGTTCCCGACGGGGTCGTGCTCTGCTGGATCGCAGGTAATGACTGGGTTTTCTGCTCCCTCTCGGATGATTCGGTCTTTTTGCCTGCTTCACCGACCGAGGCGCTGACGGATGTCTCCGGCAGGGCAGCAGCGGTTTTTGCCGCTCTGGATCCATACAGGTTCGCAGCAAGACCTCCTACCGCTCCGGCAATCAGCGCGGTCGCCAGCATGCAGCAGACCAGCGCTGTAACGCTGACTTGCTTTTTCTTCTTCTTTGCTTTCGGCTGTGCGTACGCACTGCCGGACTGATTATTCTTCTGATACTCCTGATATTGTGTATACCAATCGTTGTTTTCCATATCGATCTGCTCCTTTCGCAGGGTGTTCCCATCTGATGCTATTATCTTAATCCTCAATTATGGATATCAAATAACTCGGATTTGTACAGATTATGGAGAATTATGTATCTATTATGACAGCGTGCAAAACGGTTTCCATGCGGTGTCTGCGTCCGCGGAAAAGGAAAAGGCATGGTCAGCTGATCATGCCTTATTGATAACAATTGATATTTTCGCTCTGCGCTTATTCGGCGGCTGCCTCTTCGTAAACGCTGACCTGCTTCTTGCCGGCATGTTTCGTCTCAAAACGGACGATTCCATTTACCTTGGCAAACAGGGTGTCATCCTTGCCGATCCCGACGTTTGTTCCGGGATGGAAATGAGTCCCGCGCTGACGAACGAGGATATTGCCTGCCAGCACATACTGACCGTCCGCACGCTTCGGTC
>JAFPXU010000150.1 GCA_017394605.1 Clostridia bacterium
ACTTCTGCGAGGACGCCGGAACGGGCACATTTGCGTTTGAACCGCTTCAGAGCGCTTTCAAGGGATTCATTTTCACCAACGCGAATTTCCATTTGTTTCCCCCCTCTCTTAGGCGATTCCTTCTCTTAGGAGAAGACGCCGGAAACTATTATATGCAAGGAAAAACAATAAGTCAAGAACGGAATCCGAGAGAAATTCCCTGCCGATCCGTGTTTTTCCCGCGGTGCGCTCTCCCGCTCCGATCCTTTCCCATTCTCTCCGCCGATGTGGTACAATGAAGCTGCGGCTTTGCTGCGGAAAGGATGTACCCGTTTTGAAAATAGGCCAGTTTACAGACAGTTTTTTCCCCATCGTGGACGGCGTGGGACGCGTCGTCTACAACTACGCAACGACTTTATGTGAAAAGAATCAGGAATGCTACGTGATATCCCCCATGGCGGATATCGGCTACCTGGGGGGATTCCCCTTCGAGCTTCTGGAGTTTGTCAGTGTCAGCGTCCCCACGCAGGAGCAGTATCATTCCGGCATTCCGCGTCTCGATATGCACTACAACATGCGCATGCAGAAGATCCAGCTGGATATCATCCATGCGCACAGCCCGTTTGTCGCGGGTCAGGAAGCGATCCGTCTCGCGAACGAACGGAAGATTCCGCTGGTCGGGACCTTCCACAGCAAGTATTACGACGATTTCTATAAACTCACCAAAACCAAAATGCTCGCGGACATCGGCGTAAAGATGGTCGTGAATTTCTACGAGCACTGCGACGAGGTCTGGGCGGTCAGCAGCAACTCCGCCGACGTCCTGAGAGATTACGGATACAAGGGCGACATCGTCGTCATGCCGAACGGCACGCCGGACGTCAAGCCGTCGGAAGAGCACATGCGCGCGGCCAAGGAAAAGTTCGGTCTGGACGACCGCCCCATTCTCATGTACTGCGGGCAGATGAACTGGAAGAAGAATATCAGAAGAACGCTGGAAGCAGCGGCGCAGCTTGTGAAAGAGGGTTACGACTTCCAGCTCGTCATGGTCGGCCAGGGTCCCGACCGGGACGAGATCGCCGAGACCTGCCAGGAGTTCGGCATCATGGACCGGACGGTATTCACCGGGCATCTCCAGCAGGACACGCTGATCAACGGGCTGTATCAGGCGGCGAGCCTTTTCGTGTTCCCGTCCCTGTACGACACCTCGGGCATGGTCATCCGCGAAGCTGCCGCTATGGAAACCGCCAGCATCGTGGTGAAGGGTTCCGCTCCCGCGGAATCGATCATCGAGGGAAAGAACGGGCTCCTCTGCGAGGATACGACGGAGAGCCTTGCGTCCGGCATCCGGACGGTACTGGACAATCCCTATTACGGCCTGCTCTTAGGCAAGGCCGCTTCCAAAACGATATTCCTTCCCTGGCCGACCGTGCTGGATAAAGTGCTGGAGCGGTATCAGCACCTGATCGAAACGAATCCGCGGCGCGGATGACCGTCTGCAAAGGTCCGGAGAATATGCTGATCAACCCATTCAAAAATAAGAAGACGAGATATATCCTTCCCCTTCTTGCGGCCGCATGCGTACTGCTCTTTGTCCGTTACGGCGTAATAGGCGGAAGCGATGCGGAGGCATATGTCACCGCAAGCATCCGCGTCAGTCCGTTATATCCGTCCGTGATCGCCCTGGTCCGTTTTCTTGTTGGAGAATCCGGCTATCTGCAGGTCCTCGCCGTGCTGCAATGCGTCCTCCTTGCCTACAGCATCTTTTCCCTCATGGTTATGATCGGAGACCGGTTCGAACTGTCTCCTGCTTTGACCGGACTTCTCTCCGCCGGATTCTTCGGTCTTTATCTTCTGCGCCTGTTCATCGTCGGAGAGGAAGCACTGTATTGCATTACGGTTATGACAGAGGCAGTCACCTATCCTGTCTACTATCTGTTTGTCAAGTACGCGTTCTGCGCATGGGATGAATCGGAACCGAAATACCTGCTGACCGCCGCCGCACTGGCTTTCGTCCTTGCAGTCACGAGAGGCCAGCTGATTTCTCTCTTCCTTGTTCTGATCGCGCTTTTCCTGATTCTGCTGTACAGGATGACCCGGTCCGGAGCGGACGCCAGGAGACTGAAACGGTTCGCCGTGAGAAGTGCCTTATGCACCGTATGCTATTTTGCGGGAATCGCTCTCTTCTCCTGTCTTTACCATTTTGCCGCGTCGGGGATGTTCACCACGACCACCATGGGAAAGGAAGCGGTTCTGGGTGCAGTGCTGTACAATAGCAGCGCTTCCGACGTCGAAGTGTTCGATCACGGCACGGAAGCTTACCGGCTCCTGAGTGCCGCCATGGTGGAAGCGGAGCAGCAGGAACTGACCAGCAGGGCATCAAAAGGAGGGGTTGCGGACCGGTTCCGCCATTATGAGTCATCCCACGACGAACTCCGCGAATGCCTGCTGGACCAGATCCAGTCCGCTTACGGTTTCGGTAAGACCAGCACCGAGTCGCGCCTGATCGTTGTATCCATCGCGGACACGTGTCTTCCTACCCTGATGCGCATGAATTTCGGACGCTATCTGAAAAACTGCGTCATTAATGCGTTCGGCGGTCTCGTCCGGAGCAACTCCATTCTGCGGACGCCGGGTATCATATGGAGTTTTCTGCTTTACGGCTTATCCGCTGCATTCCTTTTTCTGAAAAACAGAGTCTATAAAAAAGAACAGCGACTCCTGTCGCTGATTCTGATTTCCATTCTGATGAACGCCCTGTTCTGTTCGTTCGGGGTATTTGAGCTTTCACGCTACGTATATTATAACTTCCCGTGCTTCTATATCGCGCTGTTTCTTGCCGCATTCCGTCTCGTCCGAAAAAAGAACGCCTGATCCTCCTTTATTGTTCGCCGCGTTCCGCGCTGTTCCGGATCATTTCCGCGGCAACGCTGACCGCGATTTCGGCAGGCGTCTCCGCTCCGATCGCCAGTCCAACCGGCATATGGATCCTGCCGATCTCCTCTTTTGAAAAACCCGCTCCCTGAAGCCTTTCGCGTATGATTCCGATCTTTCTCCTGCTCCCTATGCAGCCGATATACCCCGCATCCGTCTTCAGCGCCCATTCCATGACCGCCCCGTCCGTATCCGGATCGCGCGACATCGCAACGATCTCATCCCTGCCGCTGACGTTCAGGGCCGGAAAAGCCCGTTCGGGAGACGCCGGTATGCATTCCGCGTAGGGAAATCGCTCCGCGTTGCACAGTTCGGTCCTGTCGTCGATCACCGTTACGCTTCTGTCCATCAGGTTCAGGATATCTCCAAGCTTTTTCGCCACATGACCGCATCCGAACAGGTATACCGTCCCCTGCTTTTTTAGCGGCATGACGAACCATGTCGGATTTCCCCTGCTGAATACCGGCCTGTTCCAGAGATATGGTCGGACGTCTCCATTCAGAATCGTTCTTGACATGGAAACCGCATCACCGTCGGAAAGCGCCGTCTCGGTGCTTCCGTCGTGCGAGATCCGGAACACCATCCAGTCCCTGCCTTTCGACGCGAAGCGGGCGTCGGCTTCCTCCATCAGGACTCTGTCGCGGACGCTTTGAGGATCCAGGTACAGGAAATGCATCCGCATGATCCCGGTGCCTGTCTCTCCGCCATCGTTTTCCTGCATCGTATGGAACTCGCGGACCGCGCATCCCCTCCGGTCCATCTGTTCCAACGCGGTCAGGCGGGCGTCGTTTTCCGCCGCTCCTCCCCCGACCGTCCCTTCCATCGTGCCGTCCGGCAGGACGATCATCTGCGTGCCCGCAGTACGCGGCACGGACCCTGCGGTGGACAGAACCGTGACCAGGATCACGGCATTCCCTTTATGAAGATGTTCCGCGGCGGAATGAAAGATGTTCGGCATACGACCCCCCGTTTCTGCGTCGATTTTTATTCAGTATAACACACCGTGAGCCGGATCCCGTAACGGGGATTCATCTCCGGAATGTCGGATATGATATAATAAATGGTAATCTAAATTTTCGTGATCAATCGCCATGAGGAAAATGGTGAAAGGAGCCTGCCGTGGAGAAGAGAAGCGTCCGCCCGTACTTCAGTATTCTGGTTCCGGTATACAATACCGAATCCTATCTGGAGGAATGCATCTGTTCCGTTCTCGATCAATCCTTCGGTGATTACGAACTTATTCTCACGGACGACGGATCCACAGATGGAAGCCCTGCTCTGCTTGATGCGTTTGCCATGGCAGACCCGCGTATCCGGGTATTCCACAAAGAGAACCGTGGCCTGCTTCACACAAGACGGTTTGAAATTATGAAAGCAGCCGGGTCTTACATCATTTTTCTGGACTCGGATGACAGGATCGCCCCCGGCACGCTTCAGATTCTGCATGATGCGTTCGAATCGTCCGGCTGTGACGGCGTATTCTACGGATGCCTGCGTTTCTGCGGTGACAGGATTCTGGATGAAGACAGACTTTGCACCGTGCCGAGAGTCATCCGGAACAAACGCGAGCTGTATCGGACGTGTTTTTTGTGCGACTCCTACAACTCGCTCTGCCGCAAAGCGGTGCGGGCTGAAGTATTCGACGGAAGGCCGTACGATCAGTATTATCATATCCAGTCCGGAGAAGATCTCCTCCAGACAATTGAGATCCTTCAGAACTGTTCCTCCGTTCTCCTTATTCCGGACATCCTGTATCACTATCGTTTCAACCCGGCGAGTATCACGCAGGTCAGTAAAATGGAACCTTATTCCCTGGAGTTGTTCCTTTCCTCCATGATCACGGACTTCCTGAAAGAACAAAACGTTTTCACGGAGAAGGATTTCCTGAATCTTCGGAACTACTTCACCAAATCCATGTTGGACAAAATCATCACGGTCTGCAGGTTTTCCGAAAACAGCGATTTCCGGGACAGCAGTCTCCGGACCATCCGGAACTCACGGTATTATACGGAAAACATCCGGGACGCCGTCTTTTCCAAAGAGGATCTCGGATCCGGGCTTTATCTTCTGAACGCATTCCGAAAAGGCCGCTTCAGCGCCGTCGCGCGTTTTGTCCGCATCTATGATCTGATCGTTATTCCAGCTAAAAAGCTCATAAAACGGATTCGGAAGGCATTGGGAGGCGCTTCTGTCCATGAAGCATAACGATTTTAATCTGGAAGAGAAAAAAAAAGCCGTCCTCCCGTCTTGGCTCCTTCCCGCTGTGGTAGCCGTCCTTCTCGCGGGTGCTTTTATTCTTCTTCTCATCCACTATCTTTCCCATCCAGGCTCGGATCCGCAGGGATCCCTGCCGACTTCCACCCCATCCTCCACCCCGGTCGTGGGGACGGACGGCCATCCGGCATTTCTTGACGTCTGGTTTGTGGACGTAGGAAACGGAAATTGTGCGATACTCCGCTGCTCCGACGGAAAAACCCTTCTGGTCGACGCCGGCCACGAGGACGACGCGGACATAATCCTCGGCGTAATCGAGCAGGCTGGAATCAAACGGTTCGATATCGCGTTCGCGACGACGGCTGACAAAGGACATCTTGGCGGCTTGTCCGCCGTGCTTTCCAGGTATCCAGCCGATCTATGCCTGATGACGAAAGAATGTATGGAATCGGCCGAAGCGGCATCCTTGCTTTCCGATCTTTCATCGCTCGGCATTCCGGTATCCGACGTCCGCGCAAGCTTCACGTCGGTTCTTCCCTGGTCCGGTCTGACGGAACTCCGGATCGTATCGCCGTTTGACGCGGTATATGCGGACGAGAACGATCTCAGTCTTATGCTGCATGTCGCCTTCGGTTCCACGGCCGTGCTGCTCGCAAGCGACGCGGAGAAGCCCGCGGAACGGCTTGCCGTCAAAGCGCTGCCGAATGCCATGCTGAAGGCGGACGTGCTTCTGGTCGGAAATCACGGCGATTCCGATGCGTCCGGCGCGAAGTTTCTCGCCGCCGTAAAGCCGAAGATCGCCGTCATATCCTGCGGAAAAAACAATATGCCCGCCGAATCCGTGATCCGGGATCTGACAGCCATCGGAGCCGAGATCCTGCTGACGGAGGACGCCGGTACCGTGCATATAACGCTTGACGGTGTCTCCGCCGCGGTGGTAAAATAAGCGGTAACCGCGAAGAAAGGAAAAAAGGCTTTCCGTTCCTGTCAGAGAGCGCCGCAGCTGCTGAAAGCGGCGCAGGAAAACGGCATGCCGTCAAAGTTCGTCCCGGAGCGGTGCCGGTGAACCGTGCAGTAGCCGGCAACGGGCAGGCCCGTTACAGCCAAAAGGTTTCGGAACATGTTCCGGAGCAAATGAGGGTGGTACCACGACGCTTCGTCCCTTGCGGATGAAGCGCTTTTTATTTCATTGAACAGCATGAGGAGGTAAACATGTCAGTACTGGATTCTCTTGCAGAAATCCGTGAACAGGCACTGGCGGAGCTCAGATCGCGCAAATCGCTTGACGAGCTGGATCAGCTCCGCGTATCGGTCTTCGGAAAAAGCGGCAGCCTCACTTCGATCCTGCGCACGATGGGAAAAATGGATCCGCAGGAACGCGCAGCCGTCGGCAAGGAGGCCAACAAGGTCAAACAGGCTCTGGAATCCGCTCTGAACGAGCGGAAGGAGATCCTGCAGCGCGCCGCGCAGCAGGCGAAGTTCGAGCTGGAGCGCGTGGACGTCACCGCTCCCGGAAGACGCACGCTCCCGACCGGGCGCATCCATCCCATGACGCAGACCTACCGGGAAATCCGAAACGCTCTGGTCGGAATGGGCTTTTCCCTGTTCGGAGGTCCCGAGATCGAACTGGACGAAAACAATTTCACGCTCCTGAATCTTCCGCCGGACCATCCCGCGCGCGATATGCAGGACACGTTCTATATCAACGAGAACGTCGTGCTCCGCACGCATACGTCCCCGTGCGAGATCCGCGCGCTGAAATCCGTGAAGCCCCCCTTCCGTCTGATCATGCCGGGACGCGTGTTCCGCGTGGACGAGGTCGACGCTTCCCATTCCCCGGTCTTCATGCAGATCGAAGGATTCATCGTGGATAAGGGACTCACGCTCGGCGATCTGAAAGGAACGCTGGACACGTTTGTCCGTGCCGTGTTCGGGGATGAGGTCAAAACGCGTCTCCGTCCGTCCTACTTCCCGTTTACGGAGCCCTCGGCGGAGATGGATATGAGCTGCACGATCTGCGGCGGAAAAGGCTGCCGCGTGTGCAAGGGCACCGGCTGGATCGAGATCCTCGGCTGCGGCATCACCAATCCGCACGAACTGGAGAACTGCGGTCTGGATCCGAAGGAATGGACCGCTCTCGCGTTCGGCATCGGCGTGGACCGCGTCGCGAGTCTGAAATACGGCATTTCGGACATCCGGCTCGAGTATGAAAACGACGCGCGCTTCCTGCGTCAGTTCTGAGAAGGAGGAACAGAGATATGAAACTGCCGCTCAGATGGCTGAAAGAATATGTGGATTTTAACGTCACGGTAGACGAGTTTGTGGAAAAACTGATGTGGCGCGGCTTCGAGATGGGTTCCGTCGATCCGGAAATGCCCGGCGTTTCCGGTGTCGTCGTCGGAAAGGTGCTGGACATTCACAGGCACGAGAATTCCGATCATCTCCACGTCTGCCAGATCGACATCGGAAAGGAAGTTTTGCAGATCGTCACGGGTGCCCAGAACGTTTCGAAGGGAGATCTGGTTCCCGTCGCGGTGGTCGGCGCCGTATTGTCTGGTCATGAAATGACCAAGGTCAACATGCGGGGCGTCGACAGCTACGGAATGCTGTGCTCCGGCGGAGAGCTCGGTCTTACAGACGCCGATTATCCGGGCAGCGAGGTCAACGGGATCCTGATCCTCAGGGAAGGCCATCCTCTGGGCCAGACGATTCAGGAGGCGGTCGGTCTTGACAGCGTCGTGTTCGATATCGAGCTGACGCCCAACCGTCCGGACTGCGCTTCCATCATCGGGATCTGCCGCGAGGCCGCTGCGGCGCTCGGACAGCCCTTCCGCGAGCCCGTGATCCGGCAGGTGGATGGAACCGGCAGCGAATCCGATTACGCCAGCGTTACCGTCAAAAACACGGAACTGTGCCCGAGATACACCGCACGCGTTGTAACCGACATCCGAATCGAGCCCTCTCCCGCGTGGATGCAGAAAAAGCTGAGAAGCGTCGGGCTTCGTCCGATCAACAATATCGTGGACATCACGAACTATGTCATGGTCGAGTACGGTCATCCGATGCACGCGTTCGATCTTGCCTGCGTCAAAGACGGTCACATCATCGTCCGAAACGCATATGAAAACGAGATCGTCAAGACACTGGACGAAAAGCAGCGCGCCGTGGATCCGGAGATGCTGCTGATTGCCGATCCGGAAAAGGGCGTCGGCATCGCCGGCGTCATGGGCGGGCTGAATTCCGAGATCACGGAGAATACGAAAGCCATCCTTTTCGAGGCCGCCGTATTCAAGAGCAGCAACATCCGCAGGACCTCCCGCGTCCTCCGGCATACGACGGACGCCGCCGCGCATTTCATCAAGGGCGTCGAGCCCGTCAATGCCGGTCTCGCGCTGGACCGCGCCGTGGAACTCGTCAAGGAACTGAATGCGGGCACCGTCATCGGCAAAACGATCGACGTCTGCGCCGTGTCTCTGGAAGAGCCGACGGTCGAGATCGATACGAAACACGTCAACCGGATCCTGGCCACGGACTTCACGCCGCAGGAAATGGCGGACATGCTGAAGACCATCTGCATCGATTCCAGACCGGGTAAAGACAGCCTTTCCGTCACGATCCCACATTTCCGCACGGACATCGAGAACGGCATCGAGGCGGACTGGGATATCGCAGAGGAGATCGCGCGGATCTACGGATACTATAAGATCGAGCCGACCCTCATGCGCGGCGACACCTTCCGCGGCGGGATCGGACCCGAGTTCGCGTTCGAAGACCTGGTCAAGGACACCATGGCGGCGCAGGGCGCATACGAGATGTACAATTACAACTTCACCGGCCCGGCCGCGCTGGACGCGCTCCGGATCGCCGCCGACGATCCCATGCGCGAAGCGGTGAAGATCATGAATCCGTTCGGAGAGGATCAGAGCCTGATGCGCACGACTCTTTACATGGGCATGCTGGACTCCGCGGCAAGAAACTGGAACAGGCATTCCGCGCAGACGCGGTTCTTCGAAGTCGGAAACGTCCACTTCGACAACAACGACGTGCTGCCGGAAGAGCAGAAAAAACTCGGTATCGTCTATTTCTCCGATTCCGAGGACTTCTTCTCCCTGAAGGGAACCGTTGAAACGCTGTTTGAGGCATGCTCCGTCCCCGGGACTGTATTCCGCGCCGCAAACCGTCCCTACTTCCAGCCAGGCCAGTCCGCTTTGATCCTCGCGTCCGACCAGACTTCCGTTCTCGGAGAGATCGGCCGTCTCCATCCCGACATCGCGGCAAAATGGGATCTTGACTGCCCGGTCTACATGGCGGAACTGTCCATGTCCGCGCTTATGGCGGCAAGCACCGGCGTAAAGAAATTCACGCCGCTGCCGAGATTCCCCGTCGTGCAGAGAGACCTTGCGGTCGTTGTGGATGACCGGACAGAGAACGCCGTCATTTCCAGGATCATTCTTGAAACGGAAACGGGCTGCACCATTTCGGACGTGGAACTGTTCGACGTCTACGCGGGCATCGGCATCCCGGCCGGAATGAAGAGCATGGCGTACACCTTCACGCTCCGGTCGGACGACCATACGCTGACGGACGAGGAAATCCATGCCGCCATGGACGCGATCATTGAAAACCTCGCGTCCCACGGCGCCACGCTTCGCAGATGACCCGAATTGACGGAACCCCCGCAACGGGGATATACTGAATGTACGAAAAAGAGGAGGATGATTTATATGACTTGTCCATATTGCGGCGCGCAGCAGCCGGAAGAAACCCGCTTCTGCACGGAATGCGGTAAATATATCGGGCCCAAGCCCGAGGAAGAAAGCACGGAACAGGCGGCTCCCGTGGTGGCTCCGGTTCCTGCCGTCGTAGAACAGCCCGCGGAGAAAAGGCCGCCGGTATCCGACCCGGATCCCGCTCCTGCGAAAGACAGCCCCTGGGCAACGATCGGCACATGGGGATGGATCGGAATCCTGATCCTTCTTCAGATTCCTTTGGTCAATGTTATACTGGTCATTCTCTGGAGTTTCGGCGTCGCGAAGAAACGCGTAAAACAGTCCTTCGCGAGAGCGGTTCTTGTGCTCACGCTTGTGGTGACGCTGATCACCGTCGTCAGCACGATCCTGATCGCGCACTACTGGGGCCCCGCCATCTCGGACATGATCGAGAGATTTTTCTGAAGAAAGATCCTTTTTTAGGGACATCGACTGATGTCCCTTTTTTGTTTGTCCTGTACAGCCCCTCCCTGATACGAATTCTTTCCTGACGGATGTGTCATCCTGCAGCAGGCATGCTATAATCTGCTTAGAACATCAAACCTGAAAGGAACTCTTTTTGATTCATATGGATACCCTGATTAAAAACGTTACGATTATGGACGGAACGGGAGAAAAGGCATTCACCGGCACCGTTGGAATGGAAAATGGCAAACTGCGCATTTTCCGCACCCCCGATCCGCAGATTGAAGCAAAGACTGTCTTGAACGGCGCCGGGCTTACCGCTGTCCCCGGATTTATCGACACGCATTCCCATGGTGACTTGACCATGAAGGGAACATTCGCTACCGCGAGCAAAATCACGCAGGGAATCACCACGCAGGTTGCCGGTCAATGCAGCTTCTCGATGTTCCCGTGCGAACCGGATCCGAAATCCTACCGGGTATTCTCGAAATTCATCGGCGGAATCGCGCCGCATCCGGACATGCCGGAAAACGCGGAAGCGTGCGAAAGCGCCGGAACTTTCTTCAGATGGCTCGATACGCTGGACAATCCCGTTAAAACCTACTCCTTCGTCGGTCTCGGTTCTCTCCGCCTGTGGGCGATGGGTTTTGAAGACAGAAAACCTGATGAAACCGAGCTCAAGCGAATGAAGGACATGCTTCGCCGCTGCATGCGGGAAGGCGCTCTGGGACTATCCTCCGGTCTGGTCTATTCCCCGTGCCGGTTTGCCTCCAATGAGGAAATCCTGGAACTGCTCCATGTCGTTGCGGAGGAAGGCGGCGCTTACGCCACGCATCCCCGCAACGAGGCGGATCACGCCATTGAAGCAAGAAGAGAAGCAATTCAGCTCGCCGCGGAAGCCGGCGTTCCCCTCTGTGATTCGCATATGAAAACAGCAGGACGGGATAACTGGGGAAAATCCGTGACCATACTGGATGATGTGAACAAAGCGATGGACAGCGGGCTTCGGGTCCTAATGGACAACTATCCGTACTTCGCAGGCAACACTTCGCTGAGTGTATCCATTCCTCCGAGATACCTGACGGAAGGTCTGCCCGGCATCCTTAAGGCCCTGAAAGACCCGGTCGAAAGCAGGAAGATTGAGGAAGAGATTGGCCGCAAATCCAATTATGACAATTACATCTACAACGCCGGAGGCTTCTCCGGAACGTTCGTCTCTTCCTGTCCGGAGTTTCACGACGCCGAAAGTAAATTCATAACGGATTACGCAAAGGAAATCGGGGTCACCCCGTTCGAGGCATACCGTCAGATCCTGCTGAAGAACCACGGTCTCGGCCTTGGAATCTACTTCCATCTGAACAAGGAGGATGTCTACCGCATCTTCGAACATCCATTCTGCGCGATCGGAACCGACGGACTCCTCGGGCTCGCCAGCGAGAACGCGCATCCGCGCACGTTCGGCACCATGCCTCGCGCCTACCGTCTGCTGACGGAGGACACGAACATCTGTACTCCGGAACAGGCAATCCACCGCATGACCGGTCTGACGGCGGAATTCCTGCGGCTCGATGGAAAGGGCTTCCTGCAGGACGGCAAGGACGCAGACGTGCTTCTTTTGGATCTCGATAATTTCCGCGATACGTCCACATACGAGAACGGAACCACCCGTTGCACGGGAATCGAGCATATCTTTGTGGGCGGAAAAGAAATCGAAATGGAGAAATACAGATGAATCAGGTAACCGTAATCGGCGGCGTTGCGTTTGAGATCTGCGGCATTCCGAAAGATATCTGCAGGCTACGCAACTCCAATCCCGGCAAGGTCCGCATCACGGTAAGCGGCATCGGGCATAATATCGCCAAGTTCCTGAAGGGATACGGCACGGACGTCCAGCTTATCACGGCGATCGGATCTGATCTCCGGGGTGAACTGATCGAAAAGGAGTGCCGCTCAATCGGAATCGGTTTCGACTATGTCATGCGGCAGGACACGGAAAGCGCCGCGTATATCCGGGTGTACGACGACGATTTCAATCTTCTGACGGGAATCAACGAGATGGACATCATTGACCAGATTCCGGCCAGGCATTTCAAATCCGTGCTCCCCGCCATCAACCGAAGCGATCTCTGCGTCATCGATTCAAACATCTCGATGGATGCCCTCACTTTTCTGGCTGAAAACGTGACCGTGCCCCTGTTCTATGAGCCGGTATCCGTCGCAAAGGCAAAACGGATCGGCATGCATCTGAACAAGTGCTTCTCCGTCAAGGCAAACCGTTTCGAGGCAGCACAGCTCTCCGGGTGTTCGTGCGATACCATCCGAGGCGCGTACCGCGCGGCGGAATGGCTTCTGGCGCAGGGGATTAAAAAGGTCTTCATTACGCTCGGATCGGAAGGCATCCTGTACGCTTCCGAAGAAGATTTTGGACACGTGGAAGGAATCCAGGTAGACCGCGAAGTATCCAGCGCCGGAGCGGGTGACTGCGTTTCCGCCGCGATCGTGCATTCCCTGCTGACCGGCGCATCCATCCGCGAAGCGGCGGAAGCCGGCAATGCGGCCGGAGCGGAATTCTGCCGGACCGACCACTTCGGGGAAAACTATTTCTGATAAACAGGTCTGCCTATGAAATCCGGGAATCACAGCATGACATGGATGATCGCATCCGATATACACGGTTCCGCCCTGTACTGCGGAAAAATGCTGGACGCATTTGAAAAGGAGCGTGCGGATCGTTTGATCCTGCTCGGCGATCTGCTCTACCACGGTCCGAGGAACGACCTTCCGGAAGAATATGACCCGAAAGCCGTAATCCGTTTTCTTAACGGATACCGCGGAAAGATCTTTGCCGTCCGGGGCAACTGCGAAGCAGAGGTGGATCAGATGGTGCTGGAGTTTCCTGTCATGGCGGATTACGCCCTGCTCGAGCTGCAAGGACGTACTGTATTCATCACTCACGGCCATGTTTACAAGCGGAACAGCCTTCCGCCTCTTCAGGATGGCGACATTCTGCTTCAGGGTCACACGCACATCCCGGAGTGCGCGGAATATCCCGCCGAGGCAGGACATCCCTCATATGTCTATATGAATCCGGGCTCGGTTTCGATTCCGAAGGATGGGACCTGGCGCGGATACATGACTCTTTCAAACGGCATGTTTGTCTGGAAGGACTTCGACGGAGCGGAAAGACTCCGATATCAGATCTGAAGAAGCTTTATCAACACGGAAAAGGGGATTCCCACGCGCATGCGTACGGAATCCCCCCTTTTATCTAATATTGTTACCTTTTCATATTGTCTTCTTTTCCGGGAGCGTGATCCAACTTCCGGCGAGTTCATTGAACGAATCCGGAACTAACTCATCGAATCCCGAGCCATGATAGAACGTTAATTCCCCAAAGTATAGTTGTCCGTTCGCGTAATACCAGTCTACGCGTACAAACGGAATCCCTTTCGCCAGATTCCTCGACAACTCGAGCATTTCCTTCCAGAACGGAAGATGATCCGGAAGAGAAATCCCGCTCGTATTGATATCCTTATACCAAACTTCCAGACGTTTCCCGCTCAGGTCGTAGCAATCAAGGGTATGTGCCGTAAAGCGCGCTCTGTGCACTTCCACGCATCTAGGCTCCCCATCTCCGCAGATGACCTTGTAATCGGAAATATCCGTTCCGTCGTCGTTTTCGATGTACTGTTCGCCGACGATCTTCCGCGGAATATCCTTGTAGCACCATTCCCGTCCCTTGATGAAATAGTTCTCCGCCAGACCTTCCCTGAGGCCGGACACCGTTTTTTCCCGGTCGAGTCTGCTTTTATCCTTGCAGATGCACATGCCCTTCCCTGAATTGTGATTGCATTTCAGCACAAAACGGTCGGGGAGCGCGTCGAAATCGATCTCCTCCGGTCTCTCCCAGACGCCGAGGGATGGGATCAGATAGCGGGGACTGATCTTCTCCGCTATATGTTGCCGGACGAGGTATTTGTCCGACATCATCACGTACTCGGGACGGCGGTCATACAGCTTTATCCACTGGATCTTCTCATTGATCCTTGTGGGATTCTCAAGGTTCAGCGTTCTTCCGGTCAGGGACTTGTACAGCCTCTTAAGATACTCCTCATCGGGCATGCCGTCATACCTGCCCGCTTCAGCGTTGATCATGAAGCGGTAATCCGGATCCGTCAGATACCGTATACCCTTTTTGATCTTATCGATCATTCTTTCAATAGTGTGCCGAAGGCGTCAAATTTGACCGGATCGATATGCCAGATTTCATCCGCGTACTCGCGCACGGAACGGTCGCTCGAGAAAATCCCCGCAGCCGCAATATTCAGTAGGCATTTCCGCCCGAAAGCGATCCTGTCCTTGCAGTCATAAATCGCCTGAAGCTTTCTGTCGATGTATCCGAGCAGCTCGTATACGATGAAATAATTGTCAGGACGGTGCCAGTTCGTGCCGAACAGAAGCGCACGGTGCAGATCGGAGAACGCCCCGCTGTTATCGTCCGAAAAAGTCCCGTCGATCAGCGTGTCAAGAACCCGGCGGATCCTGGGCTCGTATTCGTAGAGCACTTTCGGATCGTACGAGTTGCGAATGGAATTCAGCGTCTCCACATTGTTCCCGAAGATATAGTTGTTCTCTTCTCCCGCGGCGCGCACGATCTCGATATTGGCACCGTCGTACGTTCCGAGCGTTACCGCGCCGTTCAGCATCAGTTTCATGTTGCCCGTTCCGGACGCTTCCGTTCCGGCGGGCGAGATCTGTTCGGAGATATCCGCGGCAGGAATGATGTGCTCGGCGTAGCTGCAGTTGTAATTCTGCACAAATACGACGCGCATGAGATCCTTGACGTCCGGATCCGCGTTGATCTTTTTTGCGACCTCGTTGATGAACTTGATGATCGCCTTCGCGCGGATATATCCGGGAGCGGCCTTCGCGCCGAAGATAAACGCGGTCGGCGGGAATTTCGTGATCCTTCCGTCCTTGATCCCGAAATAGATGTCGAGCACGGCAAGCGCGTTCATCATCTGCCTCTTGTATTCATGCATGCGCTTGACCTGCACGTCGAAGATGAATTCCGGCGGGATCGAAACGCCTTCCTTCTTTTCGATGATGGCGGAAAGCTGTTTCTTCTTCTCGTACTTCACGGCGTTAAACGCCAGTACGTCCTCGTCCGACAGATGGTTTCTCAGCTCGGACAATCTGTCCGCATGGATCAGGAAATCCTCCTCGCCGACGCGCTCTTTGATGAACTGACGGAGTTCCGGATTGCAAACGCCCAGCCATCTCCTCGGCGTGATTCCGTTCGTCTTGTTCTGGAACCGTTCCGGGAATACCTGATACCACTCTTTCAGCACGTCGTGCTTCAGAATCTCCGTATGGATCTCCGCAACGCCGTTGACATGGCTCGAACCGTACACGGCAAGATTGGCCATGTGGATTACCTTGTTCTGCGTGATTGCCAGTCTGCTGCAGTCGAACCCGCGCTTCATCAGTTCTCCGCAAAGCCGTGTGTTGATCTCGTATACGATATTGAAAATCTCCGGAAGAACTTCCTTGAACAGATCCACGTCCCATTTCTCCAGAGCCTCAGCCATGATGGTGTGGTTCGTGTAATTGAACGTTTTCTGGGCGATTACAAACGCCTGCTCGAAAGTCAGCCCCTCTTTCTCGAGAAGCCGGATCAATTCCGGAATGCTGACCGTCGGATGCGTGTCGTTCAGCTGGATCGTCACGTAATCCGCGAATTGTTCGATCGGCCGGTTCTCCCGCTTATACCGGAACAAGATGTCCTGCAGGGAAGCGCTGGAGAGGAAATACTGCTGTTTCAGTCTGAGCTTCTTGCCGGCCGGCGTGGAATCGTTCGGATACAGAACGCGGGTAATGTCCTCGACCGCGTTCCTTTCCAGTACCGCCAGCGCGTATTCCTGATCGTTGAACAGTCTGAAGTCAAACTCCTTGACCGGCTCGCTCTGCCAGAGCCGCAGCGTCCCGACGTTTTCCGTTTTGTAACCGATAATCGGCATATCATAAGGAACCGCGCGGACGGTCTGGTCCGCGAACTGCACCAGCACTTCGTGCGTTCCGCGTCTGCGGCTCCAGGGATCTCCGCCCTTCTGCCAGTCGTCTGCGTTCTCGACCTGAAAACCGTCGTCAAAACTCTGTTTGAACAGTCCATATTTATATCTGAGTCCGTATCCGGTCAGGGGGAGATCCATCGTCGCCGCCGAGTCCAGATAACAAGCAGCCAGTCTTCCGAGACCGCCGTTGCCGAGAGCGGCGTCCTCGATCTCCTCGAACATGTTGATGTCCAGTCCCTTTTTTTCGAACTCTTTCTTGACATCGTCCAGAATACCCAGCGAGAACAGATTGTTGTACACCATCCGCCCGATCAGATACTCCGCGCTGAAATAATAGGCTTCCCTTACCCGTTCATGGGCGTGCCGGCTTTCATACCAGTCCTTCGCGATCGCGTCCATGACCACTTTTCCAAGAGCATTATGGATCTGCTGGGCCGTTGCGTCTCCCAAACTGACCTGTTCTTCCCGGAGAAGCACGAGCTCCATCTTTTCCATAATTTTATCGATATGCATTCAGTACCTCCGAATTGTTATGAGTCTCCGTCTTGCTGCGGGGCAATAAACCGCGCATCTTAACGATTGTAGCACATGTAAAAAAAGGATACAATCAACGCGCGTAAAGAATCGGCATAAAAACTGCACAAATTTGATACGATGCCCCTCCGTCCGTCTTCGCCACACGCTCCTTTCCGATGCGGTTTTTCTTCGCTCGCCCTACAAGACCAGGCAGGGCATTCTCAATCTCCAAAATATGTATTGACAGACGCATATCGCGAAACTATTATAAAACTGTCCTATTTAGGACAGTTTTGGAGCAATATGGAGCACTTCACCGAATCACTGCTCAAACGAGTCCGAAACACGGGAATCTTCGGGTCGATGACGCGTCAGGAAACAATACGCGTTCTCAGCGACCCGCGCGCGTTTCTCGTACAGTTTCATCCGGAGGAGACCGTTTTCGAGCCGGAAAACTTCATGCACTGCCTCGGGTACGTGGTATCCGGCCGGATCGGGATACGGATGTCCGGCTATCCGATGCGCACGCTGACACAGGGTTCCTGCTTCGGCGCGGCCGCCCTGTTCGGCGGGGGCGAACGCTACGTCACGGAGATCCGCGCGCAGGCCGAGACGAAGATCCTGTTTTTCGAGAACGGGCTCGTAGAGGATTGCGTCCGTTCGATCCCCGCGTTCGCGGAAGGTTACATCCGGTTCCTGAGCGAGCGGATCCGGTTTCTGAACCGGAAGATCCGGCTTCTGTCCGGCCATGACAGTCTGAACGCGCTGACCGTCTATCTGTCGGAGCAGGTCCCGGACTGCGAGGGCGTCATTCCGGTCAAGTCCTACGCGCAGCTTGCGCGCACGCTGAACATGTCGCGCTCTTCCCTCTACCGGGTCATGGAGGAGCTTGAAAAGGACGGTATGATCCGAAAACAGGGCAAGGGGATCCTGCTGACCGATCCCGAAGCTTTTATATAAGTTTTACGTGTCCGAATGGGACAGAAAGGAAATCACCATGTTGAAAAAGAAATCACTCATCGCTTTGCTGCTGGCGCTGGCCATGCTTCTTTCCGTTGGCTGCGCCAAGCAGGCAGGCTCCCAGGAAACGGCTGCGCCTGCAGCTGAAACCGTCGCGGAATCCGTTCAGGAAGAACCCGCAAAGGAAGAACCTGCTCCCGCTCCGGAAGCCCCGGCGGAGGAATGCGCGGGTGAAACGGTGCGCTTCGGAATTCTCAAGGGACCGACGGGCATCGGCGCGGCAAAACTTCTTCAGGACAATGCGTCTGGCGAATCCGTCAACTCCTACGAAGTGACGGTCGCGGCTGAGGCAACGGAGATCGTGTCCATGGTCGCCGCCGGGCAGCTGGATATCGCGGCCGTTCCGACGAACGCCGCCGCGGCGCTGTACAACAAGACGCAGGGCGCGATCCGCATTCTCGCGCTGAATACGGCAGGCGTCCTCTATATCCTTGAGCAGGGCGATACCGTTCATTCCATGGCAGACCTGAAGGGCAAGACGATCTATTCCGTAGGCCAGGGCGCCAATCCGGAATATGTTCTGAGACACCTTCTTGCCGAAAACGGTCTGAAGGACGGCGAGAACGTGACCCTTGAATTCCTGGACAGCGCGGAGCTGACCACAAAGGCCGCTGCCGGGGAGATCGAGGTCTGCATGCTCCCGGTTCCCGCCGTAACGACCGTTCTCATGAAGAACAGCAATATGCGCTCGGCTCTGAATCTGTCCGAGGAGTGGGATAAACTCAACAACGGCAGCACGCTTACCATGGGCTGCGTGATCGCGCCCGCTTCCTATGTTCAGGACCATCCCGAGGCGGTAGCGGAGTTTCTGAAGGAATATGAAGCGTCCATCCGCTTCATGCTCGACGATCCCGCCACGGGCGCAGCTTACTGCGAGCAGTTCGAGATCGTTCCGAACAGCAAGGTCGCCGAAAAGGCGATCCCGGACGCCAATCTGATCTTCGTCTCCGGAGTGGGTATCCGTCCGGCCATCGAAGGTTACTACAAGGTTCTCTTTGATTCCGATCCGAAATCCATCGGAGGCGCTCTCCCTGGCGATGACTTCTACCCGGCGGCTTAAAAACATCCTGCGCGGCGCTTTGGCCGCGGTTTTCTGGATCACAGTCTGGGCACTCTGCGCCCGTGCGGTCGGGAAGGAACTGATCCTTCCCGGCCCGTTCCGCGTTGCGCGCACGCTTATCTCGCTTGCGGGAACGGAGACATTCTGGAAAAGCATCCTCACAACGTTTCTGCGCATCCTTACAGGCTATGCGGCAGGCGTGGCGCTCGCCTCTGTTCTCGCGGTCCTGACCTTTTCCAACAAAGCCGCCGACGCGCTTCTTTCCCCGGTGATCCGGATCGTCCGGGCAACGCCCGTCGCGTCGTTTATCATCCTGCTTCTTCTGTGGGTCGGGCGGAAAAACGTTCCGGTCATCATTTCCATGCTCATGGTCATGCCGGTCGTCTGGGAAAACCTGGTCCGGGCAGCGGCAGCCGTGGACGTCAAACTTCTGGAGATGGGAAAAGCTTACGCGTTCGGCCGCATGGGTCTTTTCCGCCACATCTATCTGCCCTCCGTCCTTCCCGCGCTGGAAGCCGGCTGTCTGACGGCAATGGGGCTCGCCTGGAAAAGCGGCATAGCGGCGGAGGTGCTGAGCCAGCCCAAGCTCGCGATCGGTACCAGCATCTACAACAGCAAGGTCTATCTGGAAACGCCCGAGCTTTTCGCGTGGACGCTGACCGTCATCGTTCTGAGCATTCTGATCGAGTTTCTGATTCGGAAACTGATCGCGTTCCTTCAGAAAAAGGAGGTGCGTTTATGAAGATCACGGATCTTTCGTTCTCCTACGGAGACAAGCATATCTTCCGTCATTATTCGGCCGAGCTTCCCGAACCGGTCTGCTGCGTCACGTCCCCTTCCGGCACCGGAAAAAGCACGCTCCTTAAACTGATGGCCGGCCTGCTCGTCCCGGATTCGGGAACGATCAGCGGCGTGCCCTCCCGCCCGGTCATGATGTTTCAGGAAGACCGGCTGCTGCCATGGTACAACGTGCGGAAAAACCTGCTTTTGGTCTGTCCGGACAGGGAAAAAACGGAAGCCATGCTGGAAGCGGTCGAACTCAGCGGAGACCTTGAGATCTCCGAGCTATCCGGCGGCATGTCGAGAAGGGTTGCTCTGGCAAGAGCCCTGTTGGCCGGAGGAAACTGCCTGCTTCTGGACGAGCCCTTTACCGGAATGGACCATGATCTGATGCGTAGGATGGCGGGCCTGATCCTGTCAGCGCGGGTTCCCGTCGTTGCCGCGACACATGCCGAGGCGGAAGCGGAAGCACTCGGCGCGAACATGATCCGGTTGATCTGACATCCGGGTTTTCAAACAAGATATCAGTTTCTCAGCGGGATCCGTACGGATTCCCTTTTTATATGAAAAAACCGGAGCAGCGTTCTGCTCCGGGTGATTTTTATTGTTTTTTTAGCAAACTGCATTCTGCTGTATCGGACCGCGAATCTCAGGAAATGGGTCTGCGCGCGCATGTGAAGTGGCTTTTCCAGTAACCGGTCTTGCAGGCCCTCCGGACCACTTTTCCGTTGGCGGAAGAGGCGTCGATCATGTCTCCGCTCCCGATATAGATGCCGACATGACCTACAGAGGAGCTGCCTTCGGAAGTGAAGAACAACAGGTCTCCCTTTTTCACGTCGCTCAGGCTGGTGATCTTCTTCCAGGAATTCGTCTTGGAATATCCGTCGGCGTCCAGCCTTCTGCAGTACACGTGCGCTTTCCTGAGGCAGAAATAGACGAGGCCGGAACAGTCGAACTCGTTTGGACCCTTCGATCCCAGAACATACGGCTTTCCGAGCTGATTCTTCGCGGCAAGGATCATGGCGCTGATCCGTCCCTCGGCGGATTGCTTCGCCGCTTCCGCCGCTGCCGCTTTCTTCTCCTCTTCAATCTCCTGCTCTTTTTCCGCGGAGACCCTTGCCTCGTCCGAGTTGATGGCGGCGATCGTCTTCTCTCCCGCCTTGCCGTCGTCTTTCAGGGAATTGCGTTTCTGGAACGCCATCACGGCGCTGACCGTGTCCGTTCCGTAATATCCGGTGATCTGGTTGCTGTCGAGATATCCAAGCTCATACAGCATATCCTGGAACTGTTCGATGTCCTTCCCTTCGGCGCCTTCCTTCATGACGTACTTCTGCGCGTCGGAAGACATGAGAAGATCGTATGTCTGGTTCCCGACGATCCCGTCGGTAGCCAGTTCGTGCTGCCGCTGGAAGAGTTTTACGGCGTCGCGGGTCGCGTTGCCGAAATGGCTGGTCGGCTCGTCCAGTTCCAGATAACCGAGTTTCATGAGCCGCTGCTGGATCTGCAGGACCTCTTCCCCGTCGCTCCCCTTCTCGATCCGGATCTCAGGCTCCTCTTCGGGGATCTCCGGTTCGAAGGAAACTTCCTCCGGTTCTTCCGGGTTCTGCTCATCCGAAACAGCGTATCCCTCAGCTGACCGTTCCGGCAGACTTGCAGGCACGCCCGCGTAAACCGTCTCCGATATCTGCGGATCCGAGGTCTCCGCCTGCCTGGCCGCCGTTCTGCTGGTGATTACGATGATGACCGCTGCAACAAAAAGAATCGCGCACACAAGAAAAACGCACATGGGTGCGCCGAGCCGGTAGCAGAAACGGAGAAACGCCTTCAGTCCCCGAAGGGCAGCGTCTCCTGCTTTCTGTATGAAATTACGATTGTCTCTTCTTTGTTTTCCCATCGGGCATCAGTTTACAGTTTAGGTAGGAACCGCCGCAAGACGTGCGTGGAAAATGTCATATAAACATAACAATTCCGACATTCTTTGCTTTGTCTGCACGCAAGCTGAATTCATTCCCAGATCTTTTTCGCTTCGCTGAGCGCTTCTTTTGCGAATTGTCCGGGTTCCGTTTCCCCGCTGAAAACATGATCCGAATAAGCCTGGAACCGTTTTGCCCGGTCCTCCGCAGGCGCGTATCCGAATTTCGCAGGGATCGTTTCAGGAAAGACTTCTTTCCGGTAGGACTCCGGCTGACGGTCAAACAGTTCGGCGTCATTCAGCACAACGATCCTTGCGGTATATCCTTGAACGGAAAGCAGCGCAGCAGCCTTCATGACGCTGTCGAGACCGCCATCATCCGAAAAGAACAGCATGTCCGGATCCCCCTTCGGCTCCCTGAAAACATATCCTCCCTTTTCCGGCTTCGGTTCCATCACGCCGTGGGGTTTCTTTTCAAATTCGAACATAACCTTTCTCCTCCGGATCAAAGTGTGCATTTATGCATATCGATAACTCTTTTATTATAGTCGCTTCATGCGGCAAGGGTTAAGGCTTCCGCCGTTTTTTTAACGATTATTTGAAATATGGTATAATTCAGGTGAAATCACAGGCATACCGAAACGATTTGAAAGCGAAAGGTTATCTGTCTTCATGATGGAAATGATCATTCTTGTTTTATGCTTCATATGCATCATATTGCTTGCCGTCCTGATCTTTCTGCTTGCGAGACCACGGAACGACTCTCTGCGCAGGGACCTGAACGACGCCAATTCCCGTCTGAGAGAGGACATCCTTCGTTCGCAGGCACAGACCCGAAACGAGGTGTCCGGAAGCATCCACACTTCTGTTTCCTCTCTGGGTCAGCTTCTGAACCGAAATCAGCAGGCTTTTGCGGAACAGCAGGAATACCGTCTCCGTTCTTTCGAGGAAGGAAGCGAGCAGAGACTCGAGGCGATCCGTGAGACCATGGAACGGCGGATCTCTTCCATGACCGCTGAAAACAACGAACGGCTCGACCAGATGCGCCAGATTGTGGATGAGAAGCTTCAGTCCACGCTGGAAACGAAGATGAATGAATCCTTCCGTCTCGTCAGCGAACGGCTGGAGCAGGTTTATAAGGGGCTCGGCGAAATGCAGACGCTCGCTTCCGGTGTCGGAGACCTGAAGAAGGTCCTCTCCAATGTCAAGACACGGGGTATTCTGGGTGAGATCCAGCTCGGGGCGATCCTCTCTGAGATCCTTTCCCCAGATCAGTATGAAACGAACGTTGCGACCCGTCCGGGAAGCGATGAACGGGTAGAGTTTGCCGTCCGGCTGCCCGCCGACGACGGTGATTCGGTCCTTCTCCCGATCGATTCCAAATTCCCCGGGGACAGTTATTCCGCCCTTCTCGACGCTTATGACAGCGCGTCTGTCGAGGAAATTAAAGCAGCTTCCGCCCGTCTTGCGGCCATGATCCGCAAGGAAGCGAAGGATATCCAGGCAAAATACATCGATCCCCCGAATACGACGGATTTTGCCATCATGTTCCTGCCGTTTGAGGGTCTTTACGCGGAAGTGCTGAAACTCAATCTCGTCGGGGAACTGCAGCAGATCTATCACGTCAATGTTGCAGGACCGTCCACCATGGCAGCGCTGCTGAACAGTCTTCAGATGGGATTCCGGACGGTCGCGATTCAAAAGCGCAGCAGCGAAGTCTGGCAGGTTTTGGGAGCAGTCAAAACGGAATTCGATAAATTCGACTCTGTACTGCAGGAAACGCAGAAGAAACTCTCCCTGGTGGAGCGCGATCTTGATCAGCTGGTAGGGGTTCGGACACGATCCATCGTAAGAAAACTCCGGAAGGTGGAACGATTGGATGACCTGTCCTCGTCTGCCGTTCTGACATCTGAAAGAGGGTTATCTGAACGTTATGAGGCGGACGACCAGGACGAATAAATCCCTTGACAATCCTATCCCCCGTTGTTAAAATAACTTTTGGTCAAGCGCTTGTAGCTCAGTGGATAGAGTGCCCGGCTACGAACCGGTAGGTCGCAGGTTCGAATCCTGCCAGGCGCGCCAGAAAGGGATTCCTGTCTTTTAAAGACTGAAATCCCTTTTTTCGTATCGATAGTTTCAACTAATTAATACATGACTATTTCTCTTAGGATGCTTCACAGACCATACTGCATCCGGTTCATATCAAATCTGCCAAAAATCTCTTTTTGAGGGTAACCGCTATGCTTGAAACAGAAAGACTGATTCTCCGCCCGTGGGAAGAGGCGGACGCGGAAGAATGCTACAAATACGCGAAGGACCCCCGCGTCGGTCCTATGGCGGGTTGGCCTGTACATACGAGCGTTGAAAACAGCCGTCAGGTCATACGGGATATCCTGATGGTCCCGGAAACATATGCGATCGTGCTGAAGGAAACGGGACTCCCCGTCGGAAGCATCGGACTCCATCATAACGATATTGCCAAAGCGGAAGACGAGATTGAACTCGGCTATTGGCTTGGCGTTCCCTACTGGGGGCGCGGACTTGTGCCGGAAGCCGCAAGAGAGGTGCTTCGTCACGCTTTTAAGGATCTGGGCGTTTCACGTGTCTGGTGCCGGTATTTCGAGGGCAACGCAAAGTCGAAGCGGGTTCAGGAAAAGCTAGGATTCCGATATCAGTGGAGAAAAGAAGATTCTCTGCTTCCGGAGATGACCGACACGCGTCCGGGATATGTGAACCTGCTGACGAAAGAGGACTGGCTCGCAGGTTTAAACAAGTGAATGTCCGGAACCTATGGAGAGACATCGGACACTGTTGTCAATTAGAATGCGAATTAATCATCGGTGGTTCGAAACGCAACGGAGGGAAGAATCATGAAACTGGAATGGGTAGAGGGGTCTGAAATCCGGGTAACCTATACGGACGGAACAGTACTCATATCCGCGAACCGGGAGGGACTGCTCTCGCTTGCCACGCATCTGACCGCTCTCGCCGGCGAAACTCCCGGAACGCACATTCATCTTGACGCGTACAATTCCCTGGAAGACGGATCCGAGGAACTGATCCTTGACCGGCAGCCCTGAGTTTACATGTCAGGGAGCGTTTTGCAACAAAGGAAATCCGAAATTATCGATACTCAAATCTTCAAAAAAAACGACTGTTTTCTGAAAAATCCCCCTGCGTCAGGGGTTGCTCGTGACGCTGCGTCATAAGCTATTTTTGACGTAAAGGAGGTGAAACGCTGTGTCGAAATATACGACAGGAGAAATCGCAAAGCTCTGCGGCGTGACCGTACGCACAGTCCAGTATTATGATACCCGTAATATCCTTGTGCCGAGCGAACTGACCGAAGGCGGAAGAAGACTGTATTCCGAAAGTGATCTGAAAAGGATGAAGATCATCTGCTTTTTACGCGAGATCGGTCTTTCCATCGACTCGATCGGTCAGCTGCTTTCCGAAAAGGATCCCGGAAGCGTTATCTCTCTGCTGCTCGATCAGCAGGAGGAAGCGTTGAAAAAGGATATCGGGGAGCGTGAAACACAGCTTGAAAAGCTCTCGGAACTGAGGAGCGGACTGAAAAGCGCCGGCGAATTCTCCGTCGACTCCATCGGAGACATAGCGCATACCGTGACTGGAAAAAAAGAACTCAAAAAGATCCGCATGAGGATGTTGCTGACCGGAATCCCGCTCTCGCTCCTGCAGTGTTCTTCCATCATCCTCTGGATCACGAAGGGAATCTGGTGGCCGTTCCTTGTCTGGGTCATCGCCGCAGTTCCGTACGGAATCTGGATCTCACGCTGGTACTTCAGAAAAACCGCCTACATCTGTCCGCAGTGCCATACGGTCTTTAAACCGTCGTTTAGGGAAGTATTCTGGGCAAACCATACGCCGGCAACGCGGAAACTCACCTGTCCCTCCTGCGGGCATCGCGGCTTCTGCGTGGAAGTCGCAGCCGAACCGGAAACAGCGGACAACGCATGACCCAAAATCAAACCGAAAAAAGGCTGCCGTGCCCAATAAAGCACGGCAGTTTTTTTATTTCATTACGTATTTGAGAGACAGCATGATGTATATAGCAGCGATTCCCTCCTACCTTTCGCCGATCTCGATCCCCACGACGGTGCCCATTTCGTTATCTTCCGTCCGGTCGCTGAAATCGATCTGCAGCGTTTTCGTCAGCGTGCGTCCGTAGTATCCCAGATACTGGGTGATCTTCATGGTCAGCGTTCCGCTTTCAGGCATCCAGTCCGGCCGAGGAATCAGCAGGATCACGTTCGGTTTCGAATTAAAGCCCAGCGCCAGAATTTCCGGATCCGGCTCCACGGTTTCTATCCTGCATTCCGCTTCCGTCACCTTCCTGCCGCCGCACTCCGCGCTGACGCTGAAGATTCCCGGTTCCGTTACCAGATCGGGGCGGTCGATCACAAAACGCCAGTTATCCGATTCGCTGTAAGTTCCGACTTCAAAGCTGTCCGGATATCCGTTGTCCCGCGCAGACGGTCCTTTTCCCCAGTAGCGGGCGAACACGCCCTCTTCCGGAGCCGGCTGTACAGTCAGATTAATGCTTTCCTCCGTCACACCGTCGGAAGCGGTATACCGTACGGTAACCCGCATCTCCGGTTCAGGCTCGAGATTATTTCTCGAATAGTAATCCATATGGGCAAAGTAAAAGTCTCCGCCGTAGAATGCCGGAATATCAAGAAGACCCGTTTCGATTGCTGGATTTCCTTCCTCCCATGTGTAGGACGCGATCTGTTCGTCGAGATTGCGTTCCCGCATCTCCGCGGTGACGGAACGCACCGCCTCCGGATGGATCAGTTTGATCCATGCGTAAAATTCGGAGGAAAACCCTATGAAGATGGGATCGATCCTGGGTTCCATCCAGACCGGTGCGGGAACGGGCGTATCCGTCGGGATCGGCGTTGAAATGGGTGTTATGATTGCCTCCGCTGTCAGCACAGCAGCTGCCGTTGTATCAGGCATCGCTGCGGTATCAGACGGTACCGCTGCCGGAGCCGTTTCGGACGGACCCGCTTTTCCGGACTGTTTCGGAGTAAGCAGCACAAAGCCGAGCGCGATCGCTGCCGCTCCGTACATCAGCTTGCGGATCCTTCTGAGCCTTTTGAACGCGCTCTCCTTTTTCCTTTCTTCCGTGATCCCGCTTGTCTGATCGAACTCCTGCGCTGCGTCCGGTGTCGAAAATTCCTTTTCCGGCGCAGGGTTCACCGTCTCGCTTCCCTGTGCGGGAGCGGGATATTCATCCTGCGGCGTCTCGATTGTCGGAAATCTCCGATCCTCCATGGCAGCTTCCTTCAGCGGTTATGGATATCCAGCTGCGGGAACGGGCACTCCACGCCCATGTTCCGGAATCCCAGCAGAAGGTCGTGATTCAGGATCCTCGGAACGGTAAAGATATTGGATTCGTCGATCTCGACCATAAATCGGAGCGTGATACCGGACGGTCCGAGATTCTGCACGCCAAGATATTTCGGCTCGGAGAGCATCAGATCCGTATGCTTCTCGTAGATCTCCTTCATCAGTGCGGGAATGTGTTCTTCGATCTTTTCGATATCCGAGGCATACGGGATGTCGATCGAACTCGTCGCGATGGAAGCGTTGTTGGAGCGGTTCAGAATGTTCTTCATATCGGAGTTGTTGACGATCTTCACGTTCTTTCCCGCGTCCACGATCAGGGTCGTCCGGATTCCGATTTCTTTGACGGTCCCGCGGAACCCGTTGACCTCCACGATGTCCCCGACGTTGTACTGATTCTCAAACAGCATGAACAGACCGGTCACCATATCCGCGATCAGGCTTTCCGCGCCGAATCCGACGACCAGGGCGACAACGCCGACGCTCGCAACGATCGTATTCACGTCGATCCCGAAAATGGAAAGTCCCCAGCAGAGGATCACGATCGCGGACACGTACTTGAGGAGACTCCTCAGAAGCGTCACCAGCGTTTTTCCCCTGTGGGAAGCAGGTTTAAGAAGACCCAGCACAAAAACAAGCAGGATCGTCGCAGCGATCACCGCGGCTGCCATCCCGATCACGCGCATCACAGGATGATCCCAGGGCCTGCCGACTACGAAATTGGCGGCTACCGAAATCACAATGCAGACGATCAGCTGAATCAGTTTATTCTTTCTGCTGCCCATACACTATCTCCCTCGACTGAAAGAATCAGAGTTTGTTTTAGCGTGCCCCCTGTACGCACGTAACCGTATCAGCTATCAGCACGGTCTGTTCTGAATGAATAGCTCCATTCGAAAAACAGTCTCATGACTGCCTATGCATCTACTATTAATTGATTATACCATGCATCGATTCGGATAGTCATCATCCGTCCGAAACAGAACAGCGCATTTTACGCCTTTTCGGATCCTTTTTGCTCCGTTGAATCCTTTCGGAAAAGCTCTCTTCTTGAATACCTACTAAAACAGTGGTATTATGATGGTATTCTTTCAGAGGTGATTCTTTATGAAAATTTCAACGAAAGGCCGCTACGCGCTTCGTATGCTGATCGATCTGGCCGAACATCAGAACGAAGGCTACATCTCCCTCAAGGAGATCGCGGAGAGACAAAACATCTCAAAAAAGTATCTGGAACAGATCATCCCGGTATTCCACAGCACGGATATCCTCAGAACCGTTCGCGGCTCACAGGGAGGGTATGTGCTGGGCAGATCTCCCCAGAAAATATCAGTCGGAGAAATTCTCCGGTATACGGAAGGCTCCCTCTCGCCGGTCGAATGTGTGGATGATCCCATCGGATGCAGCCGGAGCATAGACTGCGCCACCCTTCCGGTCTGGCAGGGTCTTTCACGGGTAATCAGTACCTATCTGGACGGGATCACGCTTCAGGATCTGCTCGATCAGCAACGGGAAAGTTACAGCAATAATTACGTGATTTGAAGATCAAGTCTCAGAAACACAGAACGGGCGTACCCGAACAGAAGGTACGCCCGTTTTATATCGTTTCTGTTCAAACTGTTACTCAGCGAACATCGGTGTGGAAAGATACCGCTCCCCGGTATCCGGCAGCAGCGCCACGATCACCTTTCCCTTGTTTTCCGGACGCTTGGCGAGCTGCAGCGCCGCAAAGGCTGCCGCGCCGGAGGAAATACCGACCAAAAGTCCTTCCTTGCGTGCCAGAGCCCTCCCGGTTGCGAAGGCGTCCTCATTCTCCACGGCGATGATCTCATCATACACCCCGGTATTCAGTGTGTCCGGTACGAATCCCGCGCCGATTCCCTGGATCTTGTGCGGTCCCGGCGTGCCCTTGGAAAGAACCGGCGACCCGGCGGGTTCCACCGCCACGACCTTCACGTCCGGATTCTGCGATTTCAGGTATTCGCCTACGCCTGTAATCGTCCCGCCCGTTCCGATACCCGCAACGAAAATATCCACTTTCCCGTCCGTATCTTCCCAGATTTCCGGTCCGGTGGTCGCAAGGTGCGCCGCGGGGTTCGCGGGATTCGTAAACTGGCTCGGGATGAAGCTGTTCGGGATTTCCGCGGCAAGCTCTTTCGCCTTTTCGATCGCGCCCTTCATGCCTTTTGCACCGTCAGTCAGCACAAGCTCCGCGCCGTACGCTTTCAGAAGATTTCTTCTTTCAACGCTCATCGTCTCAGGCATCGTCAGGATGATGCGGTACCCGCGCGCGGCGGCAACCGAGGAAAGCCCGATACCGGTATTGCCGCTGGTCGGCTCAATGATGACGGAATCCGGCTTCAGAAGGCCTTTTGCTTCCGCGTCCTCGATCATCGCCTTCCCGATCCTGTCCTTCACGCTTCCTGCAGGATTGAAATACTCCAGTTTCGCGTAAATGTCCGCGACGGTCTCCTGTCCTTCCGCAAACCTGCCGATCTTCAGCAGCGGGGTCTTTCCGATCAGTTGTGTCAGCTGTGTATATACCTTCATATTAAACTCCTTCCGTTGGCTCCGGGGCTTCTTTTCCCGCGCCGTTGTTTATTTCATATAATTCCTATCAGTTTTCTTGGTTATTATCATATCGGCAGATTTCTCCTTTGTCAACACCTAATTTATAAAAAGTCTGAAAGGAATCCTGACGGATGATGTCGGTTATGAATCGGAAAAATCCTTCAATCTTTGGTATAATAGCATTGTCCGGACAGGGGCTGTTGTCCATGGCTCCCTGACAGCGGAAGAAAGGATACCAAAAGAAACAATCCATGGATCATTATTATGTAACAGGCATGAGCTGCGCCGCGTGCCAGGCAAGAGTGGAAAAGGCAGTCTCGGAAGTTCCCGGGGTCTCCTCCTGCGCTGTCAGCCTTCTGACAAACTCCATGAGCGTGGAGGGAACCGCGTCTTCCTCCGAGATCATCAGCGCGGTGGAGAAAGCCGGATACGGTGCTTCCAGGCGCGAGAACGGCGTTTCAAAACAGAACGCGCCGGGAGACGACGCCCTGCTCCGCGATACGGAAACGCCCAAACTGAAACAGAGGCTTGCCGCTTCGGTCATTTTCCTTCTCATGCTCATGTATATCACGATGGGCCACAATATGTGGGGATGGCCTCTGCCCGCCTATTTTTCGCATAACCATCTCGGGCTGGCGCTTGCGCAGCTGCTGCTTGCCGCCGTCGTTATGGTGATCAATCAGAAATTCTTCACGAGCGGATTCCGTTCCCTGATATCCGGAGCTTCGAACATGGATACGCTCGTCGCTCTCGGTTCGTCCGTGTCGTTTATCTGGAGCACGTTCGTTTTCTTTAGACTGTGCGGCATGGCAGAAGCCGGCGCGGATAGCGCTTCCATGATGGATATCTATCACAACCAGCTCTATTATGAATCCGCCGCCATGATCCCTGCCCTGATTACCGTCGGAAAGCTTCTGGAATCCATCTCCAAGGGAAAGACCACGAGCGCTCTGAAAAACCTGATCCGCCTTTCCCCGAAAACGGCAGTGGTACTCCGGGATGACGAGGAAACGGAAGTCGGAATCGAGGAAGTCCGGCCCGGGGATATCTTCGTGATCCGTCCCGGCGACAGCATACCGGTCGACGGAATCGTTCTCGAGGGAAACAGCGCGATCGACGAATCTGCGCTAACCGGTGAGTCGGTTCCCGTGGACAAATCCGAGGGCGACCGCGTGAGCGCGGCAACCGTCAACCGCTCCGGCTATCTGAAATGCCAGGCGACAAGGGTCGGTGAGGATACCACGCTCAGCCAGATCATCCGGATGGTATCCGACGCCTCCGCCACAAAAGCGCCGATCGCCAGAATTGCCGACAGGGTGTCCGGCATCTTCGTTCCGTGCGTAATCGGCATCGCCGTTGTGGTCCTGATCGGATGGCTCATAGCGGGTGCCGGATTCAGCGACTCGCTGGAACGGGCCATCTGCGTTCTCGTGATCTCCTGCCCGTGCGCGCTCGGACTAGCCACCCCGGTCGCGGTTATGGTCGGAAACGGAATCGGCGCTCGAAGCGGGATTCTGATCAAAACAGGCGAAGCGCTCGAAACCGTCGGTAAGATCGATACGGTCGTTCTGGACAAAACAGGCACCGTGACGGAGGGAACCCCGAAGGTGACGGATATCCTCCCTGCGGAGGGTGTCACGGAGCTGGAACTGCTGGAAAAAGCCTGTGCGCTTGAGGAAAAAAGCGAGCATCCTCTCGCCGGGGCCATCGTGGCGGAGGCAAAGCAGCGCGGAATCGCGGCACCGGAAGCGGCTGATTTCAAAGCGCTGCCAGGCAACGGTGTGGAAGCGTTCCTTGGCGGAAACCGGCTCCGGGGCGGAAGCAGAAAGTACATCGGCAGTCTGATTCACGACGAGAGCGTGTTTTCCGTCGAAGACTCCTTTACCCTTCAGGGCAAAACCCCTCTCTATTTCATGGAAAACGAACGGCTGCTCGGCATGATAGCCGTCGCGGATGTCATCAAGAGGACCTCGCCGGAAGCCGTGCGTCAGCTGAAGAACCTTGGCATCAAAGTCGTCATGCTGACGGGAGACAACGAGAAGACCGCCCGGTATATCGGAGACCAGGCGGACGTCACCGAGGTGATCGCGAACGTTCTTCCCGACCAGAAGGAATCCGTGATCCGTTCCCTCCAGAGCAGCGGTAAGGTCGCGATGGTCGGCGACGGCATCAACGACGCGCCCGCGCTGACCAGAGCGGATGTCGGGATCGCGATCGGAGCGGGTACCGACGTCGCAATCGACAGCGCGCAGATCGTTCTGATGAACAGCGACTTGTCCGACGTGGCCGCTTCCGTCCGGCTGGGACGGGGAACCGTCCGGAACATCCATGAAAATCTGTTCTGGGCGTTCTTCTACAATCTCATTTGCATTCCGCTTGCCGCGGGGCTGTTCGCGGTAAAGATGAGCCCCATGTACGGCGCCGCAGCCATGAGCCTATCCAGCGTGACCGTCTGTCTGAACGCCCTGCGTCTGAACCTGCTGAATATCCGGAACGCCGCGCATGACAGACCGAGGCGTTCCGGAAACAAAGCGGCGTCATCTTCCGCCGGTTCCGGAACCGCCGCAACGTCGGAGCAGCTTCCGCAGGAATCCGCAGCAGCGAAATCTCCTACGGAAACCGTCACGCTGAACGTGGAGGGGATGATGTGCCCCCACTGCGAAGCGACAGTCAGAAAGGCGCTGGAAGCTCTGGACTTCGTTTCGGAGGCGTCCGCCGATCATGTTTCGGGAACCGTGACCGTTCAACTGAACGGGAATCCGGATATGGATATCATCCGAACGGCTATTGAGGAAAAAGGATACGTTTTCAAGGGAACCGGCCTGAATCCGGCTTCTGAAACGGTCCTGCACGTGGAAGGAATGATGTGCCCCCACTGCGAAGCGACAGTCAAAAAGGCGCTGGAAGCTCTGGACTTCGTTTCGGAGGCGTCCGCCGATCATATCTCGGGAACGGTAACCGTCCGGACGAACGCCGCGCCGGATATGGACGCGATGAGAAACGCCATAGAAGAAAAAGGATACCAGTTCAAAGGCTGATATCCTGAATCGTTATGATTGGATGATACCGCCCGTCCAGAAGGAACGGGCGTTTTTTATGGAATTCTTTCCTGGCCGTGCGTTAGGTGAAGTGTCAGTATCCCAGTTCTTCGTCAATCAGAACGACCTCATATTCACATCCGCCGGGTTTCTTCCATAAGACGGACAATCCGCGGCAGATTCTCTCCGGGCTGTTGCAGTCGTAGCATTTATCCCCCTTTACCGCGCAGGGTGTTTTCTTTCCAAGCCTTTTTGCGTTCAGAGGACCGGCAATATTCCGCGCTCTGTAAAGCGCGGATTCGTAATCCTTCGCGATCTTGTTGGATCCCGCGATCAGATAGACTTTTTTATGCCCGTACTGAATGGCGGAAACGCGGTTTCCGGTACCGTCGATATTGATCAGTTCTCCGTTCTCGGAGATGCCGTTCAGGGAAGAAAGATAGATATCCGCTGTCTGTGCCTCCCGTGAGATCTCCTCGCGGGTTTTTCCGGGCGTATCCGCGTTTGAGAACACGTCATTATGCGCGGAAAGCTTCCTATAAAGATCCATCTGCTTCATCGTAACGGAACCGCCCATGCCTACCGTCATGCCGTCGATCTCCCTGTCCAGATATTCCGCAGCCGAGCAGGCGTTTTCAAAAACAGAAACCTTGAATCCGTTCTGTTCGAGATTGTTTTTCAGTTTTGTAAAATCCATCCTCTTCTCCTCCGTTCTGTTCCGATCCGGATGACCGGTCACCCGAGTAGTTCATACGATATCTGCATCATATCATAAGATGAACAGCATCGGAAATAATCCTTTGCCCGTTCGCTCAGTTCGGTTGATCTATCCGCAGGAGCCGGCATGGCACCGCCCCGTATCCCTCTCAGAGATTCGTGCATTATCCTTTTTCCTACAGCGTTTTCTTGATCCTCCGAAGCTCGGCCATACGATCCATGTCTCCATGCCGGATTGCGTTGTCAAGAGCGGCGATGATTTTTTCTTTCCTGCCCAGAAAATCCGGACCCGTCAGATTTGCCGCGACGGTATGGTGCGTAATGAAGTAGCAATCCACGGTCAGGTTCTCCACAAAGAGCTTCAATTCCTCCAGCATTTCCTTTTCCGAGAGCGGATCAAATTCTCCCTGCTGCGCCTCCTCCAGCAGCGGAGTACCCGGAAACAGCGTCAGGCCGCCTGTCCCGACCAGCATTGGTTTGCATAAGCTAAAAATCTCCGCGGAGTGAACCGCGTGTTCCCTGCTGTGTGATCTGCCTGCGACCCCGTTCAGAAAAGTCATCCAGTAATCGATTCCCGCTTCCTCCAGCTTATGGCACTGTTCGAGTATGTCCTTTGCGCAGTAACCCTTGTGAATACGTTCCAACGTCCAGTCATCACCGCTTTCAACGCCCAGAGAAATCTCGCGCATCCCGAGTTCTCTCAGTTTTTTCAGCTGCTCGACGGTCTTGTTCTTTATATCGGTGACCCTTCCCGCAAGATAAATGTATTCCATCTTCGGCAGGTACCTGTGAATCAGCTCGAAAATATGAACCAGCTTATCATAGGCCAAAACCAGCGGATTCGCGCTGAGCAGCTGGATCGTCCGCGCGTCCGGATCGTTCCGGGCGATTTCCCGGAGATCTTCCTCGATCCATTCCGTCGGAGACATTCTGAAGGGCACATCCTTGTACATCGTACAGAACTTGCACATATTATGGGTGCATCCCTGCGTGATCTCCAGTAACGGCCACGTCGGCCAGTACGGGTTCCGATATATTGTTCCGGTAAAATGCATCGCGGCTTCCCCTCCTACAGTTCTGTTACGAATGTCCCGATCGGTTCTCTTACAAAATGCCACTGATGGGCTTTTGCTCTCGCGTTCGGATAACCAAGGCCAAGCATCATCACGGGAATCATATAATCCGGAAGACCGAAAGCATCCACTACTGTCTTGGAGTCAAATCCTCGGATCCAAATCGTATGGATCCCCAGTTCCTCCGCTTCATACATCATCGTGGCTGCCGCAATGCTTGCATCCTGCTCACCAGAATTGTAGTTTCTGTAATACCGGTCGTTCTCCGTCCTCCACACCTTCCTGGCATCATAGCAGACAAGGATCATCACCGGCGCGTTGTAATGGAAATAGGTCACTTTTTTCAGTGTTGCCAATGCTTCCCCGCTCCGAATAACATAGAAGTGCTGCGGCTGATAATTGCAGGCGGTCGGTGCTATGCGTCCTGCCTCCAGGATTTTATCAAGCTTGTCCTTTTCAACAGGAGAAGGATCAAAGAATCGCTCCGAATACCTGTTCTTTGCCAATTCAAGAAAACTCATCTTTTACCATCCTTTCAAAAATGAGGCGGTTCATTCTTCCCGTCCCGATTCATGTTCTTTTGATCCCATTTTACGGGAAACAGTTGTTCGCTCATATATACATAAGTATAATAATGATAAGTTTTCTTACATTTTTATAATTTTGTAAAATGGAGCGCTTTTTATGGCTGAGATCACAAAAAGATGGATCGCCGACAAAATGAGGGATCTCATGAAGCAAAAATCCATAGAAAAGATCCGCGTTACGGAAATATGCAAGGCAGCTGGAATAGAACGTCCGACTTTTTATTATCATTTCACGGACAAGTACGACCTTGTTGCGTGGATGTTCTGCACGGACGCCTATGGGACAGACATCACCTCGGTTGCGTCCGCCGCTGCAGGAATGAACAGGATGAAGCAGGAGATCCTGTTTTACAAGCGCGCTTATGAGGACACCTCCCAGAATGCGCTATGGCGCTATATGCTGGACTATTTTGTGAGACAGTATACGAAGCTTGTAAAAGAAAAACTTGGCTCCGATCTTCTCGACACGCAGCTTGCTTACAGCATTCGGTTTTATTGCATGGGCTCTGTCGGAATGACACAGGAATGGGTTCTGAACGACAATATTACTTCGGCTGAAACCATTGTAAAGATGATGTTCTGCTCTATGCCTGAGAACCTGCGGTCGATTCTTTTCTGAAAACACCGTTTGCGTGCGGCTTTGTCCGCCGGCTATCCGCCCTGTATATACATGCCGACAAAGAAAGCCAGTGCCTTCGTGATCCTTTGGACACGGAGGCACTTTAATCTGGTATATCTTTCTGAAAAATCGCTTTCTGTTTTCGCATTCCTATGGTTATGCTACTCCACGATACAGGCCTTCACACCGTCCGGGATCGGACAGACATACGGTTTTCCCGCCGTCCGCTTCCGGAATTCCTCCTTCGCGTCTTTGAGCAGTTCCTGATCCGAAAGAAGATCAACCGCAGTTCCGAACAGTACCTTAGCGGCATACAGCATGCCCTTGTCGCCTAAGGACGAACCCCCGCTCGAAACGTTCTGCCAGGAATGCCCGGGGCATCCCTTCGGGAAAGTTACAGCCGTAAACTGTGCGGTCGGCGTCAGATGGCTGACGTCCCCGACGTCGGTGGAGCCGGGTTCAAAGTCGTTTCCGGTATAGAACGGCAGTAGAAAGTCATTCAATCCTTCGGAACTGTTCTGAACAAGTTCCGCAACCGTTTCGGCTATATCCGGGCTAGACTGCGCCCCTCTTCCGGGAAGCTCCTCCCGCGCAGGATACGTCGCCGCCAGCTTTGCCGCGAATTCCTTTTCTTCCTCTGTATAGGAGGGAAGCGGAACTTCCTGCATGTTTTTGTAGATCGCCTTCTCGAGCGCGGTGTTCGGCACCGTGTCCGCGGTCCCGTCCACAAACACCCGCTCATATGTCGTTTCCGTCATGAGCGCCGCGCCTTCCGCCTGCAGATCGACCCGTTTCATCAGCTTCAGCGTATCCGGAACTGTTCTGGAACGGATCATATACAGGACGGACGCATGCGGCTGGACCACATTGGGTGATACGCCCCCGCCGTCGATGATCGCGTAATGAATGGAGGCGTCCTTCTTCATGTGTTCTCTCAGATACTGAACGCCGACGTTCATCAGCTCCACCGCGTCCAGCGCGGACCTTCCGTCTTCCGGATTGCCCGCCGCGTGCGCCGCAACTCCCTTGTATTTATACAGAATCTGCACACAGGAATTATTGGTGCCGGTCGTGACCTCGTTCTCAGAACCCGGATGCCAGCTGATCGCCGCGTCCAGTTTCTCCCAGAGCCTCTCCCGGGCCATGAACGCTTTCGACGCGCCGCCTTCCTCCCCGGGACACCCGAAGTAAATCACGGTCCCGCCCAGTCCGGTTTGCTGCATATACGCCTTCACCGCGCACGCTGCCGCAAGCGATCCGACGCCCAGCATATTGTGACCGCATCCGTGTCCGGACCCGTTCGGAACGAGTTCCTCCCGCTCCGTCACGCCGGCTTTCTGGGAAAGTCCGGATAACGCGTCGAATTCCCCAAGGATCCCAATCACCGGTCCCGGTCCGTTTGAGAACGTTCCCGTAAACGCCGTTTCGATCCCGCAGATATCAGAGGCGACCTCGAATCCTTCCGCATGAAGCGCCTTTTTCAGCGCCGCGGCTGACTTCTTTTCCTGCAGGGAAAGCTCCGCGTATCCCCATATCTCATGCGACAGGTCCGAAAACTGTTCCGCTTTCTCATCGATCAGCGCGTATCCGATGTCCTTTCCGCTCATTTCTTTCCGCTCCGTCAGTACAGTACCTTGCTCAGAAATTCCTTCGTCCTCGGATTCTGCGGGTGTCCGAACAGCTCTTCGGGAGATCCGCTTTCCGCAATGATGCCGTCGTCCATAAACAGGACTTTGTCCGACACCTCTTTGGCAAATCCCATTTCATGGGTCACGATGACAGACGTCATGCCGGTTTTCACCAGCTGTTTGATGACGTTCAGCACCTCCCCGACCATTTCCGGATCCAGTGCGGAAGTCGGTTCGTCGAACAGCATGACGTCCGGTTCCATCGCGAGCGCACGGACGATGGCGACACGCTGCTTCTGCCCGCCGGACAGTCTTCCGGGATGCTCGTCCTTCTTGTCCAGCAGCCCGACCTTCGCCAGAAGCTCCTCGGCCTTCTCATCCGCTTCCTTCTGCGTGTTCTTCTTGGTCATGACCGGGGCAAGCGTGATGTTCTCCTTAACAGTCGTGTGGGGGAATACGTTGAAGTGCTGGAACACCATGCCCATCTTCTGCCTGTGTACGTTGATGTCCACCGTTTTGGATGTGATATCCACGCCCTCGAAGATGATCTGCCCGGAATCCGGGGTCTCAAGGAGATTCAGGCACCGCAGGAACGTGCTTTTCCCTCCGCCCGACGGACCGATAATGGAAACAACGCTGCCTTTTTCAACATGCTCCGAAACGCCTTTCAGAACCTGTAGCTTGGTTCCGTTCACGTCAAAGCTTTTATACAGATCGATAGTCTTAATCACCGGCCTTCAGCCTCCTTTCCACTTTCCCGAATACCTTGCTCAGCACGAACGTCATCACGAAGTAGATGACAGCGACGATGAACATGCATTCAAATGTCAGATAGGTATTTCCCTTGACGATGATGCACGCCGTCATGACCTCTCCGATGAAGAACGTGGACGCGAGCGACGTATCCTTGATGATCATGATGAACTCATTGCCCAGGGCGGGAAGGATGTTCTTGATTGCCTGCGGCAGAATGACTTTCATAAAGGTCTGTGAGCTGGTAAGACCGAGACTTCTGGCCGCTTCCGTCTGTCCGCGGTCAACCGCCTGGATGCCGGAACGGAACACCTCTGAAACGTACGCCGCGCTGTTCAGGACAAGCGCAATGCTGACGCTGAGGAATGTCGGGATCTCCGAAGCGAACAGCTTTGGCACCAGAAACACGGCGACATACATCTGCAGCAGCATCGGGGTTCCGCGGATCACCTCGACGATCGCAATGGAGATCCATCTGAAAGGCGCGATCTTGGAGGATCTTGCAAGCGCCAGGAAGATGCCGATGATCGCTCCGAAGAATACCGTGATGACGGACAGGAGAAGCGTATACGACACACCGGTGACGAGAAACGTCTTCCAGTACTTGCTCATGATCTTGATTACATTTGAGAAAAACTCCATATTCCCTCCGGATAACCGACGACTGCCGCAGAATTCCCATCTGCGGCAGACGAGGTCTTATTATCATCAATCAAAGATTAGTATGAACGTCCATACCGGTTCAGTCTGCCGCAACGTTTCCTTCGTCGTCGTAGCCGACCTCGCTCGCGGTCGAGATGCCCGCCAGCACTTTCGCGTCCTCATACCACTTTCCGTAGTAACCGGCGTCGAACGCCTTGGCAAGAACTTCATTGACAGCCTTTGTCAGATCGTCGTTGCCTTTCTTGATCAGGATCACGTTGTTCTCCGCTTCAGCGGAAACCTCGAAGTTGAATCCCGTCATGGCGACCTGATCGTTCGCGGCAATGATCGCTTCCCCGTTGCCCTGCGCGACGGCGAGCGCGTTGATCATACCGTTCCTCAGCGCTTCGACCGCCGTTCCGATATCGGTGTAGATCTCGATCGAGCAGTCAGCCGGCAGCTGCGATGTGCAGAGATCGTACTGAAGGGACGCGACCTGCGCTCCGACTTTCAGTCCCGAGAAGTCCTCCGCTTTTGTCCATTTGCCCGCATTCTCCGCGAGGCAGATAATCGTCTGCTCCGTCTCGTTATCTCCGGCGTAGTAATAGTCGGAAAGGTTGAAGTTCTCCGCCCTTGTCGGGGTATAGGAGAAACCGGAGATGGACATATCCACCGTTCCGCTCTGTACGGCAGCCTGGCATGCGTCAAAGCTCATCGGCTTGATCACGAGCTCAAGTCCCATCTCAGACGCGATGAAATTCGCAAGCGTAACATCGAAGCCGACGTACTGATCCTGACCGGTCTTGGACGTGTCGACAAATTCCATCGGAGCGAAGTCCGGGGACATCGCGACCGTCAGGGTCTTCGGCGCCTTCTTGGCGCATCCGGTCATCGCGAACATGCCGAGAATCATAAGTACCGCAAGCGTAAATGCAATTATCTTTTTCATATCCGTATCCTTCTTTCATTAATCTGCAAAAGAACTGTTCATCTTTTCAATACGGATGATTATAAATGCATAAAAATACTATGTCAAGCACTGTAATTGATATTTTTATACGATTTTTAAATATTTTTATGAGTATTATATGAAATCTTATGCAAGCAAAAGAAAAACGGGCGCCCAGCGCTCGTTCTCTTCAAGGTACAGATACATCAGAGTTGCTTCAAATCAGGTATTCACGCCAGAGTTCGGATCGCTTTCAGTGCGGTCTCCATTTCTTCCTCCGTGGTATATTCGGAAAAGCTGAACCTCACCGTTCCCTCCGGAAACGTTCCGAGGGTTTTGTGCGCATCCGGGGCGCAGTGCAATCCGCAGCGAACCAGGATTCCGTACTCTTCCTCCAGCTGGAATGCGACGTCTGCGTTGTCCCTTCTGAGAAAGTCCACGGAAATCACGCCCACGCGCTTTTCCTCGTCATCCGGTCCCGGAACGCGGATGCCCGGGATATCCCTGAGCCCGTCCAGAAAATAACGGATCTGCCTCTTTTCAGCCTGTCTTCTGTTCTGGAGGGAACAGTGATCCAGCGCGGCACGGAGGCCGTAGATCCCGGGAAGATTGAGCGTGCCGGATTCAAACCGGTCCGGCAGAAACGGCGGCATGTCATAGCTGTGAGAGACCGATCCGGTCCCGCCCGCCATGAAGGGTGGCAGCAATTCCGCCATTCGCTCCGACAGAATGAGAGCACCCAGGCCCTGGGGACCACGCAGGCCCTTATGGGCGGGCATGCAAAGGATATCTGCACCGAGGTCTTCCATGGTGAACGCGAAATGGCCGGCGGTCTGCGCCGTATCGACGGCGACCGGGATCCTGTACGGTTTCAGTTTTTCCGCTATTTCCGCGACCGGCTGTATGGAGCCGCAGATGTTGGACGCGTGCGTAAGAACACAGAGCTTCGCTTCACTGTATCCATCCGGCAGTTTCTCCGCAATTGAGACCCCCTCCCCGTCGGCAGGGATCCGGAGGATCTCCGCACCGATCATGACCAGGGGACGGATGACAGCATTGTGTTCCATGGAGGTAACCAGAACTTTGTCGCCTTTTTTTACGAGCCCCTGTATCACCATGTTCAGCGCAGCTGTGTTGCCGGGGGTGAAAATCACGCGTTTCGGATCGGAACATCCGAACATCGAGGCGAGTTTTTCCCTCGTTTCCAGAACCGTCATGCCCGCTTCCGTCGCGCGCTCATACGAACCCCTCCCGGCGTTCGCGCATACCTTGTCCAGATAGTATTTTACCGCGTCCGATACCCCTTCCGCTTTTGGGAAGGATGTACAGGCATTGTCCATATATATATCAATCACGCAACGTTATTCTCCCTTGCAAATAACGACTTATTATGATATTATACCATCCGAAGCGTTATCTCACAAGCGAATAACGCCGGAACAAGATGCTTCAATATGGAGGTAAATATGGAAAAGAAAAAGAACAGTTTCCTGAAGGATTACGGAATGGTCATCCTGACCGGTCTCGTAATCGGCGCGGCAGCAGTTCTGCTGACCAAGCTCGGAAACCCGAAGAACATGGGCTTCTGTATCGCCTGCTTCCTGCGCGATATCAGCGGTGCGATGGGATTCCACGGTGCGGGTGTCGTTCAGTACTACCGTCCTGAAATCGTCGGTCTGGTGATCGGTTCCATGGTCATGGCTCTCGTCACGAAAGAATGGAAGGCGCAGGGCGGTTCATCCCCGTTCACCCGTTTCGTGCTCGGCGCACTGGTCATGATCGGCGCGCTGGTATTCCTCGGCTGCCCGCTCCGCATGGTGATCCGTATCGGCGGCGGCGACCTGAACGCGGTCGTCGGTCTCCTCGGTTTCATTGTCGGTATCGTAATCGGCACCATCCCGCTGAGAAAGGGCTTCACTCTGAACCGTGCGTATAAACAGAGCAAACTGGAAGGACTTGCCTTCCCGATCGCTCTCGTGGTCTTCTTCATTGTATCCGTCGCGACCGCTCTGCTGAAATCCAGCACGGAAGGCCCCGGCAGCATGCGCGCTCCCATTCTCGTCTCCCTGATCGTTGCTCTGATCGTCGGCGCGCTCTGCCAGCGTTCCCGTCTCTGCATGGCAGGCGGAATCCGTGACGCGGTCATGTTCAAAGACTTCAAACTGATCACCGGTTTTGTCGCGATCATCGTAGCCGTGCTCGTCGGCAACCTGATCGTAAACGGCGGCGTGAAGTTCTCCTTCGCGGATCAGCCCATCGCACACTCCGACGGTCTGTTCAACTTCCTCGGCATGGCGATGGTCGGCTGGGGTTCCGTCCTCCTTGGCGGATGCCCGCTCCGCCAGCTCATCCTTGCCGGTGAGGGCAATTCCGACTCTTCCGTAACGCTGCTCGGATTCATCTGCGGCGCGGCGATCTCCCACAACTTCGGGCTCGCCTCCTCCGCTGCCGGAATCGGCGCAGGTCCGGTCGCCATCGTTATGGTTGTCGGATTCATCATTCTGGCCGTTATCTCCGTCTGCAACATGAAGAAAGGAGCATGACATGATTGACGCTAGAGGTTTAAGCTGCCCGATGCCCGTTCTGATGGTGCAGAAGGAAGTAAAAGCGAAATCGCCAGACAAGCTCGAGGTCTGCGTGGATACGCAGACTGCCGTGCAGAATATCACCCGTTTCGCCAAGGCAAACGGTTATTCCATAACCGTAAAGGAAAACGAGGACGAAGAATACCTCCTCACCCTTACAAAATGAAGTACGTCGCGACATTCTACACACATGTTTCCGCCATGATGAGCCAGCGCAGTCTTGCTGCGAAGGGCATCCGCGCGAAGCTGGCGCCTACACCGAGAGAATTGTCTTCCAGCTGCGGAACGTGCGTACGGTATGAAGCGGACGACCCGTCCTATTCCCTGCTTGACAGTGATGTGGAACAGGTCGCTTCACTGGATGATTCGGGATACCGGATACTCAGGCAATTCAGCTGATTTCATACAGCAGACAAAAAGCAGGACTCCGTACAGTCCTGCCTTTTATTCGTTCGTTTTCTGTTTTACTTATTTGTTCTTGCCGCAGCAGTTTTTGTATTTCTTTCCGCTTCCGCAGGGGCAGGGATCGTTCCTGCCGACCGTCTTCTCCTTTACGAACGTGTTCTCGCTGTGGAACGCCTTCGTGATCGCGTGACGTTTTTCAGTGGTCAGGATCCCATCCCACTCCTTCAGGGAATAAAGCCAGGGGGCTTTTGCGCGAAGCATGTTCAGATAGAGCTTTTCAAAGTCCACGACCGCCTCGACCGGCTTGTCCGCTTCCAGTTCTTCCAGTTTCAGTTCCTCTTCGAGGCTCGTGTTGATTCCGTCCAGGAATCCGACCGCTTCGCAGACATCCATGTCGAAACCGTCCGCAAGTTCCTTCAGCGTGCAGCTGATCTTATTGTTGCCGCTTCCGAGAATATTCTCGTACGCTGCGGTTTCCTTGTCAAAATACCCGTTCCAGAATTTTTTGTATTCCGCTTCGGAACGTTCGGTCTCACAGAGCTGTTTCCAGTCATCGTATAAACTCATCAATCTTCCTCCGATCAAGGGATATCCCCTTTTTTCTCACGTTCTCCATTATACCGAATCTGTCCCGCTTTGCAAGGCAATCTTCCCCTCTTCCTGCCTGTGCGTTGTTCACAGCGGGCCCGTTTTCGGGTATAATAATCGAGATTCAGATACGCATGAACCAATATAACCGATGGGGGTTTATTATTTTGGCAGCCGATACCAGCATGGAATTGCGGAATCAGGTCATGTATTCCGTCTTTGTCCGAAACCATACAGAAGAGGGCACCTTTCAGGCGTTGAAACGGGATCTGGACCGGATCCGCGGCCTGGGTGTTGACATCGTCTGGCTCCTTCCGATCTATCCAATCGGGGAGCAGGCACGAAAAGGAAGCCTCGGGTCTCCGTACGCCATCCGGGATTACAGGAATGTCAATCCGGAACTGGGCACGATGGACGACTTCCGCGAACTGGTCGACGCCATCCACGCACAGGGGATGCGCTGTATCATCGATATCGTCTACAACCACACCTCTCCCGATTCCGTTCTCGCCTGCGCGCATCCTGAATGGTTTTACCGCCGTCCGGACGGGTCTCTCTACAACCGCATAGGCGACTGGACGGATATCGTCGATCTGGATTACTCACATAAAGAACTATGGGATTATCAGATTGAAACGCTGAAGCAGTGGGCTTCCATCGTGGACGGGTTCCGCTGTGACGTTGCCCCGCTCGTGCCGCTCGAATTCTGGATGGAAGCCCGGAAGCAGGTCTCGTCCGTCCGTCCTGGATGTCTCTGGCTGAGTGAATCCGTAGAACCGGAATTCATCGTCTGGAACCGGTCCAGAGGAATCGGATGCCTGTCTGATTCCGAAATGTACCAGGCTTTCGATATCACCTACGATTACGACGTCTTCGGAGATTTTCAGAAATATCTGAACGGAGAGCTCTCTCTGGGGGCATATGCCGCCGGAGTCAATCGGCAGGAATCCATCTACCCCGAAAACTATGTAAAGCTACGGTTTCTGGAAAATCATGACAGGGAAAGGATCGCTTCACTGACGGCTGATATGCCGTCGCTGATCAACTGGACCGCGTTCCTGTATTTTCAGAAAGGGATCACCCTGCTGTACGGCGGGCAGGAATACGCCTGCGTCAAAAAGCCGGAGCTGTTCGAAAAAGATCCCTTCAGCAGGAACACCGCGTGTGAGCTCGCTCCCCTGATGCAGCGCCTTTATGCAATCAGAAAGGATCCCATCTTCCGGTGCAGCAGTTATGAGGTTCGGGCATGTTCAGATGATTTCCTGGTGGCGGAACACAGGCAGAACGGCTGCAAGATGGTCGGCGTCTTCTGCGTCAAGGGCAGCCGGGGAAATGTCCGCGTTGATTTGCCCGACGGTATTTATGAGAATCTGATCGACGGAAGACCCGTGAAGATTCTCGCAGGAAGCATTCGCGCGGACGGCGCTCCCGTCATACTCAAAACGGCAGACCGCGCGTAAAAGAAGAGGAATCATACCGCCCCGGAGTTTCTCAAGCAGGGCATTGGAACGGACGCCTCTTTATAAAACAGTATCGTCCGGATCTGGCTCTTAAAATGACACTTCAGCAATCTGTCAAAGAGGGAAAGACATGGAACAGGAACAGTTTTTAGAAGCTGCCCGCAAATATATCCGAAAGCTTTTTTCAGAAGACTCCGGCGGTCACGATTACTGGCACTCCATGAGAGTCGCGAATACCGCGAAACAGCTGGCTCTGCAGGAAGGCGCAGATCCGTTCCTCACGGAACTTGCGGCGCTTTTGCATGACGCGGATGACGTCAAGCTTTTCCCGGACACGTTTTCCGGCAAGGAGCATGCCGTTTCTTTCCTTCATGATCATGCAGTTCCCGATATCACGATCCGGAAGATCGTTGCCATTATTGAGCAAAGCCCTTTCAACGGAACAGGTTTGTCCGTTCCGGACAGTCTGGAAGGAAAATGCGTGCAGGATGCGGACCGTCTGGATGCGATCGGTGCCATTGGAATAGCCAGAACATTCGCATACGGCGGCAGCCACGGAAGAGCGATCTACGATCCGGATGAGCAGCCGAGGCTGCACATGACGGAAGAGGAATACAGAGAATCCATCTCGTCTTCCGTCAGCCATTTTTATGAGAAGCTTCTGAAGATCAAGTGCCTTATGAATACGGAATCGGGAAAAAAGGCAGCCGAACAACGCGACACTTTTATGCGTGCTTTTTCTGAACGAGTTCTTCGCCGAGTGGGACGGCGGCAGCGGCAGTCAGGTCTTGAAATCATGAAATCTGCTTAGCATCATCAAACGACAAAGTGCCGCGCTGAAGACGATTTCAGCGCGGCGCTTTGCTCTGTTACCCTTATACACCAACCGGGAGGTTAGGATTCCTTTGAAAACTTCTCTCTGCCGGGAAGTACGAAGTGGAGAATGATTCCCGCGATAGCCGCGAACGCCATGCCGTCCAGCGTGATGGAGCCAAACGAAAGCGCGGCGCCGCCGATGCCGAGAATGAGGATTGCAGACGCGATGCAGAGATTTCTCGGCTTGGAGAAGTCAACTTTCGCGTTCACCAAAGTACGGATACCGACAGAAGCAACCATGCCGTAAAGCAGAATGCCGACACCGCCGAGAACCGCCGTGGGGATTGTTGCGCAGAGCGCCTTGAATTTCGGGCAGAAAGCCAGAAGAGCCATCCAGCAGGCACCGAAGCGTACGATCGTGGGAGAATACAGATGGGTGACAGCAAGGACGCCCGTGTTCTCGCTGTGGATCGTCAGGGATGGTCCTCCGATGAGACCGGAGAAAGCCGTGGAAACGCCGCAGGCAAACACTGAGCGGTCCAAGCCGGGATTCTTTGTGAAGTCTTTTCCAACAACCGTTCCGACTGCCATAACGTCGCCGATGTGCTCAAGGCAGGGCACGATCGCGCACGGAGCGATTAATACGATCGCTCTCCAGCTGAATTTCGGAAGCGTGAAGCTGGGAACACCGAACCACGCTGCCTCTTTCAGCGGAGTGAAGTCAACAAGGCCGAACGGGATGGAGATCAGATAGCCGCCGACAAGCGCGATAACGATGGTCAGAACGTTCGTAAGACCTTTGGAGAAGCAGTTGATTGCGACCGCAATCAGGAACGTAGCAATGGCAATCGGCCAGCAGGCTGCCGCTTCTTCCACACCGACACTGGCGAGGGACAGTCCCAGAACCATGATGATTGGTCCGACGATGATTGGCGGGAATACTTTCGCGACGCGTTCTTTCCCGAGCACTTTCAGCAGAAGCGCGAATAGGAAGTAGAAAATCGCCATGGCGATAATACCTCCCTGCGCGTACGGGATTCCCATTTCTCCTACGATCGTGGAAACGCCGGCGATGATGGCAAACGATCCTCCGAGGAAAGCGGGAACCATTCTCTTGTCAATAAACTGATAGATGATCGTACCGATACCGGCGCAGAACATGGTAACGGATACATCCAGCCCGCAAAGCATCGGGACGAGAATAACGCCGCACATGCCCAGCGTATTTTGAAGGCCGAGCAATGCTTTTTGCGGCATGCTAAAGTTGTCGGACAGGTCGCCGTTCGGGGCGGCGATCAACTCTCTTTTTTTCTTCTTTTCCATATTGTGCCTCCTTTGATCGCTCAGTTTTCTTTAGCTCGCGCTGTGATTGCAGTAGAATTCCGCGGCGCAGCTGTACGTATCCATGGGGAATTTCTCAAGAATGTCCTTAAAAGGCGTATACCCGTCGGGACTCGTTCTGATCGGCGTGTCTCCGAGCTTTTCGATCAGCTCCGCTTTTGTCGTGGGGAATTTCACGTCACGCATGGCCAAAACGATATAGTGCAGGGTCAGCATGTAAGGCATGGGATCCATAATCATGATTCTTCACCTCCGAAATCATATGCATGGTACTGATTCTTGGTCTGACCATGTCCGCCAAAGTCTCTGCAGGATGCGCCGCGGTGACGGAACGAATAGAGGAACGTGTTGGTTACGCTGCTCTCGTGCAGTTTGTCCACAAGGCCGGGATAGAGATCCGCTTTCAGAACATACGGACACATCATCGGCGCTTCCGTAATGACATTGCCGTCCGGATTGATGATCATGCTGTTTCCGAACGCGGCGCACGCATGCTCGACGCCGTAGCAGTTCGCGCCGATCACGTAGACCTGGTTGCAGTATGCCGCGCAGCGGTTCGTCAGCTTCCACGCCTCTTCCCATGGGTTCATGTAATGGGTGATGCGGACGATGACGTTTGCTCCGTTATAGGCAGCTTCGCGCCAGATCTCGGGATAATCCCCGTCCGCGCAGACGATGGTCGCGATCTTCGATCCTTTCGGTCCGGGCGTAACAGGGCATTCCCAGCCGGGATAATGGCGTTCCGTCGGGATCCAGGGATTCATTTTTGCGTATTTGTGTACTACTTCCCCTTTGTCATTGATCATGACAGCGCAGTTGACTGGCTCCTGATGCCCCTCGTTTTCAAGGATGATGCCGAAAATGCCCCAGACGCGAAGCCTCGCGCAGGCTTCCTTCAGTCTGTTGACCTCCGGGGAGTCCAGCGTCAGCACCACGTTCTTCCTTTTCAGCGGATGCATGCCCTGCACACCGAACTCGGGAGACACGAACAGGTCGTATCCGGGGAATCCGCGCGCGCCAATCTCCATGTAGGTGATCAGCTGATCGATGTTCTTGTTGACCCCTTCCATGTTGTCCGCATGAATGGGTTCAATCTGCGCAACGACGGTGCTGAGAACTTCCGTTTCCACCGGGCCGCCGCCGACGCCGTGACTGCTTCCGATAATCATACATACCTCCTTGTCGATCAGTGATTGTAACAAAAATGTAACATTTTTGTAATATAATACTATTATTTCAGTACCATTGTTCCGCTGTCAAGTAGGAAAAAAGATTTAGAATGGCTAAAAAAACCTTAGTATTCTATTGGTTTTCGGTCAAACGCATTTGTTTCTGAAAAATCGCGGGAGCTATTTTGTTACATTGTTTGTTTCATTTCAGAATTGTGTTACAATATGCTTGTCAACAGATTATTATTTTAAGGGGATGAGTGCTATCAATATCCGGGATATTGCCAAGCTAGCAGGTGTTTCAACGGCTACCGTTTCACGCGCGATCAACACCCCTGATGCTGTTCAAAAGGAAACCCGCAGCAAAATCGATGCCGTTCTGAAAGAAACAGGATACGTGCCTCCCGCAATGAAGAAAAGCGCCGAAACGGGAGTTATTCTGTTTATCTTTAACGAAGACGATTATCTGTTCTATGACAGGATCTACGTGGGCTTTGATCTGATGGTAAGGTCCACCCCGTATACGGTCGTGATGTGTCCTATTCCCGCAGACGAATCGGCAAGGAAGAAGACGCTCCTTTCCTTCAGCAGGAGAAAAATAGACGGAATTATATATGCCCTGCGGGATTACTATCCGGCGGACATTTCATGGTTCCAATCGAAAAAGATCCCGGTCGTCATAGCAAGAAAATACAACGACATGTCCCCTGATCTCCCCCGTTGCTATATCGACTTCTCCGTCGGCTCATTCCGCATGACCGAGCACCTGCTGTCCATCGGGTGCAGAAAGATTTATCTCATGGTCGAGCAGGTTTCTGCTCAGTTCCTGAACAGTTTCTGTTCCGGCTGGAAACGCGCCTTCTTTGAAAAGGATCTGCCTTTCAGCGAGGACTGGATCATCAATACGCAGAACTCCGTTCAGGGCGGTTATGAAAAAGCGGTGGAGATCTTGACCTCTTCCGATACACCCGACGCCTTTTTCTGCGCCAGCAACGAAATGGCGCTCGGTATTTTGCGCGCCGCCCGGGATCTGTCCATTTCGGTTCCGGATCAGCTGTCCGTTGTCGGATTTACCGATTCCCCCACCGCCGCATATACAGAGCCGGAACTGACGACCCTGAAGCAGCCGATTGAGCAGCTCGGCGTCGCCACAGCAGAAGTCATGCTCAAAATACTGGAAAGGAAGGGCGACCTGACGCTCGTTCCGCCGGAAATCATGCTGCAGCCGCAGCTTCGCATCCGCAAGTCGTGCAAAAGCTGAAAACAGTCCTAGACCTCGATTCAGTCGCGTCGTTTTGATAAAAAAACAGACGCGATTTTTTTATCGCGCCTGAAAAAAGCGAATCGGATCGATTCAGCGTTTAACGGAGTCGAATCCCACCTTATGATACACTTTGCTGACGGTCCTGCGTGCCCTCTTCTGCGCTTTTTCCGCACCTTTGACCAGTGTATCGTTCAGATACTGCTTGTCCTTCAGGATCCTTCCGTACTCTTTCTGAATCGGTTCCAGAACGGCCACGACAGCGTCCGCGGCGCGTACTTTCAGCGTACCGTATCCCTGTCCCTCGAGTTCTCCGACCGCTTCCTCCATGGTCTTTCCGGAACACGCGGAATAAATCGTAAGAAGGTTGTAAACGCCCGGTCTTGCGGGATCGGCAGCTATGCATCCCTCGCAGTCGGTGACAGCGCGTTTGATCTTCCTGACGATCGTATCGGGATCATCCAGCATGGCGATATAGCCGTTCGGATTCGGATCCGACTTGCTCATCTTATTCTCCGGCTCCTGGAGGCTCATGATTCTGGCACCGACCTTCGGGATGAACGGTTCCGGCACCACGAAAGTTTCGCCGTACAGCTTGTTAAACCGCTCCGCCAGATCTCGAGTAAGTTCCACATGCTGCTTCTGATCCGCGCCGACCGGAATCAGATGCGCCTGATAAAGCAGGATATCGGAAGCCATCAGAACAGGATAGGTAAACAGTCCCGCGTTGATATTGTCCGCGTGGCGCGCGCTCTTGTCCTTGAACTGGGTCATCCGGTTCAGCTCGCCCATATAGGTGTTGCAGTTCAGAACCCAGCTCAGCATGACATGCTCCGGGACCGAAGACTGGATGAAGAGCGTCGATTTCTCCGGATCGATGCCGCACGCCATGAAGAGCGCCGCTGTTTCCACGCTTCTTCTGCGCAGCTCCGACGATTCCTGACGGACGGTGATGGCGTGCATATCAGCGACCATGTAGTAGGAATCAAACTCCTCCTGCATGGCGACGAAATTCTTCAGCGCCCCGAGATAATTGCCGAGCGTCAGCCTGCTGGTAGGCTGAATCCCGCTCAGCACGGTTTTTCTTGATTCTGTTCTTTCTGTCGATTCCATGTGTTGATCCTGCTCCAAGGGACATCCGTCCATTAATCCAAAAAATGCGAGCAAGCCGTAAGCCGAGTTCTGTCAAAGGACGACCATCTATCTCTGGCCCAACGTTACCGATGGGCTCATGCGATTATCGGGAGCGTAGCGGGCAGCTATTAAATGCTCTCATTTCAATCTTGCACCGGGTGGGGTTTACATAGCGGACAAGTCGCCAAGCCGCTGGTGAGCTCTTACCTCGCCTTTCCATCCTTACCTGCCAAACGGCAGGCGGTATCTCTCTGTTGCACTTTCCTTGGAGTCGCCTCCACCGGGTGTTACCCGGCACCCTG
>JAFPXU010000151.1 GCA_017394605.1 Clostridia bacterium
CGGCCAGTCGGTGATGTTGGGTCCGAGGATGAGTTCCTCTTCGGGATGCGGATCGCCATAGCCGTAGTAGCAGCGTTTTTTGTATACCGTGTTGTCGAATACGTACGGGATGCGTTCCGTCTCATATTCCACGTCGGTCGCCGCCGTGATATAGCCTCCGTTTCTCGCCGTGGCGGCGATGGAACGGGAATCCATCAGGGCGACGCAGCTGATCTGTCCCTCTCCGGGCTTGCTGCCCTCGCGGTTCGGGAAGTTGCGCGTGGTGTGGCGGAGCGACAGCCCGTTGTTCGAGGGCACGTCGCCTGCGCCGAAGCACGGTCCGCAGAAGGACGGCTTGATGACCGCGCCAGCTTCCAGCAGCGCTTCGGTCTTGCCGTTCCTTGTCAGCGCGAGGCTCGTCGGAACGCTGGTCGGATAGACCGAAAGGGAGAAATAGCCGTTTCCGGTGCTTCCGCCCTTCAGGATATCGGCGGCTTCGACGATGTTGTCGAACAGGCCGCCGGAGCATCCCGCGATGATCCCCTGGTTCGCGAGCACGCCCTTCGGGGAGATCTTGCTCCGGAGATCCAGGTGCGCCTTCGGGAATTTCCTTGCCGCCTCCGCCTCGACCCCGGCGAGGATCTCGTCGGCGTTCTGAAGGAACTCATGGATCGTATATGCGTTGGAGGGATGGAACGGAAGCGCGATCATCGGCTCGACCTTGTCGAGTTCGATCGTAAGGAGCGCGTCGTAGTACGCGCCTTCCGCAGGCTGAAGCTTCCGGTACGCTTCGGGACGCCCGTGGATCCCGTAATACCGTTCGATCTCCTCATCCGTCTCCCAGATGGAGGAAAGACAGGTCGTCTCCGTGGTCATCACGTCGATGCCGCTCCTGAAGTCGAACGGGAGGCTTTTCAGGCCGGGGCCGGCAAACTCGAGGACCTTGTTCTTCACGAGACCGTCCGGGAAGGTCGCCTTGACGAGTGCGAGCGCCACGTCGTGCGGACCGACGCCTTTTTTCGGCGCGCCGGTCAGATAGCACAGGACGACTTCCGGGGGCTTGACGTCGTAGGTGTTGCGGAGAAGCTGCTTGACCAGCTCCGGACCGCCTTCCCCGACGCCCATGGTGCCGAGCGCGCCGTAGCGCGTATGGCTGTCGGAACCGAGGATCATGTTTCCGCACGCGGCAAGTTCTTCCCGCGCGTAGGAATGAATGACGCTCTGGTTGGCGGGCACGTAGATCCCGCCGTATTTCTTCGCGGCGGAGAGTCCGAAGACGTGGTCGTCCTCGTTGATCGTGCCGCCGACTGCGCAGAGGCTGTTGTGGCAGTTCGTCATCGCGTAGGGGAGAGGAAACTCCGTGAGCCCGCTCGCCCTTGCGGTCTGGATGATGCCGACGTAGGTGATGTCGTGCGAGACCAGCGCGTCAAACCGGATATGCATGACGCCGTCGTCCGTTTCCTTCCGGTGCGCGTTCATGATCTGATAGGCGATCGTGCCTTCGCGTCCCTTTGCCCTGTCGCAGTTTGCAGCAGCCGCCCGGGGCGCTCCGTCTGCCCACTCCGTTCCCTGTGCCAGATATTTGATCATATTGCCTGAATCCTCCCGCGTTTATCGCTTGTCTGTTGGTTCTTCTTTTCCCAGCTCTTCTTTATCAGAGCCGTGTCCTATTATTATTTTAAAGCAAAGCGGAAACAATCTCCAATACAATTTCTCCTCTTAATCATAGAGAACCTCTATGGATTTTCCGAAAGGGTTGATTTATGCGCTCCGCCTTTGCTACACTGAAGAAAAAGACGAAACGCCCGGTTCTCTCCGGATTTCCTTCATCTATCATTTCGCATATCGCGCGATAATTGCAGGAAATCCGGCTTATTTCCGGCGGATCGTCCGGCAAACGGGAGGTTCCTATCGAAATCACGCTCTTTCCCGCTCCGCTTCGGGGGCGGCTCTCTGAAGATTATAAAGAATTTCTATTCTCCTGCGGTCTGCGCGACGAGGGAGACGCGGACGTGACCGCGCTCATGACGGACGACGATGACACGATCGTCGCCTGCGGTTCCCGCTCCGGCCACATCCTGAAGCAGTTTGCGGTATCCCCCGCCCTGGAGGGCTCCGGCGTCTTCGCGTCGGTCCTTTCCGCGCTGCAGAGCGACGCGGTGCAAAGCGGGGTCCCGCGCCTGTTCCTTTGCACAAAGCCGCAGAACCTCCGCATGGTCTCTTCGATGGGCTTCTACCCCGTTGTCTCCACGCAGGAATCGGTCCTCACGGAAAACCGCAGAAACGGTTTTCAGGATTTTCTTGCCTCCCTGCCGCGGTTTTCGGGCACGTGCGGCGCGATCGTCATGAACGCCGATCCGTTCACGCTCGGTCATCTTCATCTTGCCGAGTACGCCTCCGCGCGCTGCGATACGCTGTACCTGTTCGCCGTGTCCGAGGCCGGTTCGCTGTTTTCACCGGAAGAGCGGTATGAAATGATCGAACGCGGCACGGCGCACCTGCATAACCGCGTCGTGTGCAGAAGCGACATGTACCTCGTTTCGCGCGCGACGTTTCCCGCGTATTTCATCCGGGACGAAGCGCACGCCGAAGAGGTCCGCTCCGATCTGGACATCGAACTGTTCCGCGCAAGGATCGCGCCTGCGCTCGGGATCGTGAAACGCTTCGTCGGTGAGGAGCCGTTCTCCCCCGTCACCCGCGCCTACAACGAGCGCATGAAGAAACTCCTTCCCGAGAGCGGGATCGAACTCATTGAGATCCCGCGTCTCCGTAACATTAGCGCCGGCTCCGTGCGCGCACTTCTCCGCGAGGGAGAAATGGAAAAAGCCGCCGAAGCGGTCCCGAAAACTACGTATGAAACGATCCTCCGTCACTTTGGAACAGATGCTTGACGCCCGTGAACGGCGGGCACAGGCACAGAAGGAATTGCTGCGTCACGCGGACGGGGAAGCGTGTCTTGTTTCCCTATCGCTCAACATTGCGGGCGACGTCAAACGCACGCCGAAAACGCGTCTGCTGTTCGACCGCGGGATGAAGGTGTTCGGCATGCTCGGCTTTCAGGAGATATCCCGGCAGATCAGCGACGCGGTCACCGGAACGGAAGCGCTGATCCTGCTGGACGCGGACGCTTACGCTGTCAAGCAGTCGCTCGAGCGGCTCGAGGATTCCTGCCCGGCCGCACGCCTCTATGACTTCGACGTACTGAACGCTGCGGGCGAAAAACTGAGCAGGAGCGTTCCCCGCAAGTGCCTTGTCTGCGACGGACCTGCCGCTGTGTGTGCAAGGAGCCGCGCCCACGGCCTGAACGCGGTAAAGCAGGCAACCGAAACGCTTCTGAACTCTTTTGCCGCGGACACGCTTGCGTACACAGCGCATTTCGCGCTGATCCGCGAGTTGCATACGACGCCGAAACCCGGGCTGGTCGACGAGGCGAACAACGGTGCGCATACGGATATGGATATCCCGCTGTTCGAGAAAAGCGCAGCTTCACTCGTACCGTATTTCCGCCGGGCCGTGCTTGCCGGAATCGCGGAAGCCGACATGGAAACCCTGAAATCGTACGGACTTGACGCGGAACGCGACATGTTTTCCGTCACGTACGGGGTCAACACCCACAAAGGTCTGATCTACTCCATGGGACTGCTGCTGTACGGCATGGGGCGAGCACTGGAGACCGGATGCGGCGCGAGGGAAGCGGCGGCGGAGCTGGCGCGGACGGACGCATTGGCCAGGCTGTCGGACGAAGCGCGTCTTTCAGGGACCAACGGCGGCGCGGTCTACGCAAGGACCGGCGCGAAAGGCGCGATCGGCGAAGCCGCGGAAGGTTTCCCGCATGCCGCCGCCTGCGCGGAGCGGCTTCAATACTATGAATCAATCGGAGCGGATGCGCCCGGCGCGCTGGCCCTCTGCGACACGATCGCCGTACTTTCCGACACCAATATACTGCACCGCGGCGGACCCGAAGGTCTCGCGTTCGTGCAGTCGGAGGCGGAAAGAATCGCTTCGCTGCCCGTTTCCGAACGCGTCGGTGCTCTCACCGAACTGGACCGTGAAATGATCGAAAGGAATCTCTCCCCGGGCGGCAGCGCGGATATACTCGCGCTCGCGTACCTTCTGAACGCCTGGCGCGAGCTTTCCGCCCATCTCTTTCCCCCGGAGGACTGTCTATGACCCTGCAGCAGCTGAGATACTTCTGCGTTACGGCGGAAGTCCTGCATTACACGCGGGCAGCGGAACTTCTCTATATTTCGCAGCCCAGCCTCTCCTATTCGCTGTCCAAACTCGAAAAGGAGCTCGGCACGCCGCTGTTCGAAAAGCACGGCAGGCAGATCGCGCTGACCGGTTTCGGTGCGGAGTTTCTGCCTTATGCAAAGCGCGCCCTGAACGAGCTGTCCGCAGGTCTGGAACGCCTCAAGGATCTTCAGACGCCGAATGCCGGGATCATCAGCCTCGGATATATCTACAGCGTCAGCTTTTCCGTGCTTCCCGCATTCGTCGAACGGTTCTACGCAAATCTGGACAGTAATCAGGCTGCGTTCCGGTTCCATCAGGGCATGGCAGGCATGCTGATCGAGGAGCTTCTGAACGGCACGCTGGATCTTGTGCTCGCGGGCAGAACGGATATCGATTCGATCGAGCATATGCCGGTAGCAAGTCAGGAGCTGTATCTCGCGGTGCCCTTCTCCCACTGGCTTGCAGAGCGAGACCGGGTATCGCTATCTGAGATCGCGGGAGAGCAGTTCGTCTCGATCACGCATGACGCGATCGTATACCGGGAACTCGCGGGAAAATTCAGGAAAGCGGGCTTCTCCCCCAACATCGTGTTTGAAGCGGACGAATACAGCTCCATCGCCGCCTCCGTCACCACCGGCGCGGGCGTGGCGATCATGCCGAAGCTGCCGATCCTGGACAATTTCAACCTGCGCATGATCCCCTTCGATCCCGACGCGCAGATGACGCGCGACATCTGCCTGCTGCGCTACCGCCCGAATCCGATGTCGCCCGCAGTCCAGACCGTGTGGGACTTTGCCCGGCAGATCTCCCGTTCATCCTCCGAAAAAACATCTCTCACCGAGCAACCCTCCGTATAACAGGCGCCGGTCTGAGAGCACTGTCCCTTCCGTCGAAAACGATAGGATCCGCGCCGTTCCGATATCGGCATGCGGAAAAAGGCGGATGCGAAAGGTTCCATCCTGCCGGAAAGCGGTCTCTTGTCCTCTTCCGGGGATCCCGCTCATCTTCTCCTATTGTTCTTCCCGAAATGAAAGCCGAAAGACGGAAAAACGACAGCGTCGGGCATGGTCCGATCTGTCGTTCCTGAATGGCCTGCCAATATGTCAACGGTCCGGGTTATTTTGCGGTTGCCCGCAAGGCGGCGTATTCTGAACCGGCATGTCCTCCTTTGGCAGCCTGCGGAAGAACCGCAGCGCAAACAGCAGGGCGATCGGCACGCAGAGAACCAGCGCAAGCGGCTGCGCCTCCTGAATCCAGGCAAGGCCGCGCAGTTTCGAAAGGATCAGAATTGCCGGTATAAACAGCAGCCCCGAGCGCAGGGCGGAAAGAAAAGAGGCTTCCATTCGTCTGCCCGTGCTCTGGAACAGCATTTCCGTGATCATGCTGAGCGGGAGAAGCATATAGGCGCCCGCCTGCAGGCGCAGCGCGCGCGTCCCCACTTCTATGACCGCAGGATCGTCACGGAACAGACCGATCAGGTTTTTCGAAAAGATCAGGATCAGCGTGCAGCCCACGATCATGACCCCCACGGAAGCAGCCATCGAAAAGGCATATCCTTTCCGGACACGGGAATACTTTCCCGCTCCGTAGTTGAAGGCGGAGACAGGCTGGAATCCCTGCGCGATGCCGACCGCGGTCGAGAAGGTGAAGAAGATGATCCTGGAGACGATGCTCATGGCCGCAACGGCCGCGTCGCCATACGGCGCGCAGTGCAGGTTGAGCAGGACCGCGTTCAGGCTGTGCAGCAACTGCCGGATCAGACTCGGGAATCCCGTCGACATGATGCTCCAGTAAACAGCCGGACCCGCCTGTTTCAGTCTGGCCATGCTCAGCCTGGATTCCGTTCTGCCGGAGAGGAACATGTAAAGAAGCACGCCCCAGGCAATGAACTGGCTTACAGCCGTGGAGATGCCCGCCCCCGCAATGCCCAGCCCGAATCCAAACATGAGGATCGGATCCCCGATCATGTTGAGCACGGCGCCGGACATCAGACCGATCATTCCCAGAAACGCCTTCCCCTCATACCGCAGGAGGTTGTTCAGCGTCAGGCTGCTGCACATGAAAGGCGCAGCGATAAGAATATAGGTAATATACGTCTTCGCAAACGGTGCGATCGTCTCCGTGCTGCCGAGGAACATGACGATGGCGTCAAGAAAGACGAATCCGGTCACGGTGATCAGAAGCCCGAGGGCGAACGAGCCGAAGAATCCGGCGGTCGCATACAGGTTGGAAGTTTCCGGATCCTTCCTTCCGAACGCCCTGGAAACGATGCTCCCGGACCCCTGCCCCATCATGAATCCGAACGCCTGAATGATCGACATAAAGCCGAACACGACTCCGACAGCCCCGCTCGCGCTTGTACCGAGCCGACCGACAAAAGCCGTGTCCACAAGATTGTACAGGTTGTTGACCAGCATTGTGATGATGCTCGGAATCGCCAGCCGCGTCACGAGACGCGGGACGGGCGTATCCGCCATCCGTTCATACTGGGAACTGTTTCTGCTGTAAGACATGCGAGGAGACCGTCAGTTTATAACCCTTACGGCACGGATCCCGCAACAAATAACAGCGTTCCCAGCCGGTCCGTCCGGAAGCGCCTCTTCCTTTCCTGTTTCTTTGGGATATAGGAATAATCCGAGCAGAGAGAATCCCGGAGTTCTTTCTCACCCTCGTGTGAATACGCGTTGCCATGGAACAACCGAACGGCTCCCGCCAGTTTCAGGATCTCCTCCCCATTGCAGATCAAATCTCAGGGACAGATTCTCCGATTGTCCGCATTGTCAGTCGGCATTCCCGTTTTGATGGGTTTTATGTTGGACTGCTTTGCTGGTTTTTTTACACTTCTTTATTGTGATTCAAGTCTTTTCCGGGAAGAACAGTATATCGTCCTGCATTAGGCATTCAAATTTACTCGGATTAGACGCAGCCAAATTCCAAAAATAGAATATCGTATCAAAAGCCGCTTCTTTTTTACAGTATACACTGTTGTTTTTGCGCCCAAAACCGCATTGCTTTCCTCAATGGGGTATAACTACAGCTTTGAAGATCAAGAACCGGCTTCAATTCTTCAACGCTGTCAAGGGCACGACAAAGATCCCATCAGGCCGCTGATAGGCGGCATTGGACAACCCACAGAGGACGATCAGTGCAGAAGGGAGCTTGCCGCAGTCTTTTTCGATCTCGTTTCGGATGTGCAGCAGATTTGCTGCTGCTTCGTCGATTTTGCTCGCGCCAAGCTTGATTTCAATTCCGCACCAGCCGCCGTCCGAAAGC
>JAFPXU010000152.1 GCA_017394605.1 Clostridia bacterium
ATACGCTTTTTCCGCGCACTTGAATATAATACACTAGCACCGGAAAATATGCAAGTTTATTTTTATTATTCATAAACATTATACGCGGATCGGAACAAAGCAGTTAGGCCAGTTAACCTCTCTTCCACGTAAGTGAAAACAGGGGCAGAAGTCCTTTAGACCTCTGCCCTGTATGTCATGCAATCATATTCATTTTGTATCTGCTCTTAATCTGCCTTTTTTCTGTTCTTGCGAAGGAGGAAGAAGATGACCGCCGCGATAACGATCACGCCGAGAACGATCCAGATCACAGGTGAAGTACCCGACTTCTTCGGCTCCTGCGGAGCGGTCTGTTCCGCCGGCTGCTCCGGTACCTGCTGGGCTTTTGCAGGCTCTTCAACTGTCTGATTCGGCTCCAGAACGAATTGGTCGATTATCTCATGCTCGCCGCAGTTATTCTTCGTCGCCTCCGCGTCGGACACTCTGCGGTATGCCGTAACGGTTATGGTTTCCCCGGATACTTCCACATAGGTCAGATACTGGCGCGGGTCGTTGCTGCCTCCGGTCTGGAATTGCAGGATATCGTCGATCTCATGACCGTATTCATCGAATTTCATACCCATCGGACTGGTCGTGATGAAGGTGGTCGCCTCGCCGGTTTCCGCGGGCTTCCCTTCCCCGTTTACCGTTGCGCGGAAATAATCGTGGATGTGCCCGTTAAAGAAGAGATCCACGCCCAGTTCATTGCACATCTTCTCCAGGAATGCGGTCGCTGTATCGTCTTTCTGAACCAGTCCAGCGTGTCCGCACATGATCAGTCTGCTGCATCCGGATTGTTCGAACATTTCCTTCGCCCATTCCTTCTGTGCCTCGTAGTACATCATCTTATCGGCCGCCGCGTCCGCGTTATCCTGCCCGGAATACGGATCGGTATTGATCGTCACGAAGCATACGTCGCCTACCTTGAAGCAGGAGGTCGTTTCGTGAAGCACGTCGATATCTATCCCGCCCGGAAGATTGGTACGTCCTTTGAAGTGCGTGTAGACCATGTCACCCTTATACTCGTGGTTGCCCGGCACATAAGCGGTCAGCTTCGAGGCCAGGACGTCTCCGATCGTATTGAACAGATATGACCACTGGGCCATCGTATCGTCTTCCGTCAGATCACCCGCATTGATCACGAAGTCCGGATGGATCGTATCCGTTAGGAACGACGCGTCCGTATAGAGATAAGGCTCGTACTCCTCCTCGGAGGTCCCCTGCAGGTCGGAGATCACGATAAATGAGAACTGATCGGAATCCGGCACGGTCGTAAAGGTATGGACCTTCCCGAAATACTCGTCCGATCCGTCTCTGGTGACAGCCATATAGTCGTAGGACGTGGAAGGCTCAAGCCCGGTCAGATCGGCGGAAAAGCTTGCAAAACGGCCGTGATCGTTTCCGACCTGCGCCGTATAGGTCTCCGCAGGCACGGTCATCTCCCACTGGGACGCTCCGGTCTTTCTGCACCGCACCTCGCCGCTCAGTCCTTCCGCGATAGTGATCCAGTTGATGCCGACGCTGCTGAAGTCGGTTCCGGGCGAGACGGTCTCCTGAATGGGCTGGTATTTTTCCGATGCGGATACGACGTCCAGCCGCAGCGCACCTTCCGTCGGAATCGTAAACGTCTGCCCGCCCGCTTCGACCGTGCAGTAATAATAGTAAGTCCCGAAATCGTTAAGCGTCAGTTTCAGACTGACATGCCCGTCTTCCGGTGTCATCGGCAGACTGTCCGTAAATGTCCCGCGGTCTTTATCCGTCCCGTACAGGAACGTGCCGCCCTTCACTTCCGCGCCTTCCGGAACCTTCACGTTGACAAAGAGTTCCGTCTCCTCGCCGGCATAGATGGAATTGACCGTCGGTTCAGAAGGCTGGACAACGGGTTCCGTGATGCGGAGGTCGCTATCCAGACGGGCGCCAAGGTCGACCGCGTCCGCGAATTCCGTCAGCATCGGATAACCATGCCCGTCTTCCCCGATCCAGGTCCATTCGTTCTCGAAATCCCATCCGGAGTTCTCCGCATAGAAACTGCGGCTTCTTGCCTGCTCCGCCGTGATCGAGGTAAAACTCGCCGTTTCAGGATGATCGCTGGTCAGCGCGCCGTAAAGCTTCGTGCCTTCCCAGACATAGTTGTTGTGGATATGGGATCCTGTATCACCCGCATAGGAACCGCACAGCAGACCGAAGTTGGAACTGTCGGGCCCCGTGGCGGTGATCTCCGTTCCTACCATCACGCAGTTGTCCACCGCAAGACCGCCCTTCAGGTTTCCGACGATTCCCGCGACGGTATCCGCGTCCTCGCCGTCCACCCGGATCGATCCTCCCGCGAAGCAGTTGAAGATCTGTCCTCCCTTGGAATTGGATCCTGATATCAGGCCAGCCGCGCCGTTCTCACCGCCTTGTCCAAGCACTTCTATATCCGCGAAAACAACGCAGTTCCGGACCGTTCCGAGATCCCCGTTGTCGTTCCGTTTGATCTTTCCGGCAAGCCCGCCTGCGGTCTTCTCGTCTACCGTCACCTTTCCGGTGCACACCACGTTTTCGACGACCCCGTAGACGCTGGCAGTCAGTATGCCCGCGGAAGCCTTTCCGTAGATTTCCGCGTCCAGCACGGCAAGATTTCTTACCGTCGCGGTCCCGAAGTCGTGTCCGATATTACCGATCAGACCGACATACTTGTCATTCTTCCGTTCGATCCGGATATTGCGGATCGCGTGGCCCTGACCCTCAAACACGCCGAAAAACGCGCAGTGAACGCCCTCCTGCTCGTCCTTGTCGGCGGAAGCAGCAATGGGAGGCATATACCCTTTCATCGCCTTTCCCGCTTGTTTCGACAGGACCGTTCCAAGATGCTCCATCAGCGGAGCCATATCCAGATCCTGCGTCAGCACATAGGTCCCGTTGCATGGCGCGTCCGGCGCTCCGTCCCCGTTCTGATCCTCGGTTTTCCAGATGCCGCTTAAGAACAGCAGCTGTTCCGGCGTAGAGATCTCATATCGGTCCTGTGCGGCGACATAATCCGGCGCTACGGCGCCGAGTTCCTCCAGAACCTCACGGGGCCAGTAATCCTGTTCCCACCAGTTCCCCTCATTCTCAGCAGAAGCCATTCCCGGGAATACTCCGGCAAGCAGGATAAGAACCGTCATAAACAAGCTGAAATATGTACGAAACCGCATCTGAAATCGCCTCTTTCTATCTTGTTTTTATATATTATATTCCCGAATCGCGATGAACTCAAACAAAAGGAACAGCAAACAGGTTTCCTGCTTTTCTCCGGGTTGTCACCGGACGGAAATGCCGTCCTCGGCAGGAAGCTTTTTAAAGAACAGCACGGCAAATACAACTGCGAACGGAATCGACAGGATCAGGGCAACCGGCTGCGCCTCTTGAATCCCGGCGAGTCCTCTGAGCTTTGACAAAACCAGAAGGGTGGGAATGCTCAGTAATCCGCTGCGGAGAGCGGACAGGAAAGAAGCTCCGGCACGGTGCCCGGTGCTTTGATGCAGCATTTCCGTCACCATGCATATCGGAAGAAACAGATACGCGACCGCCTGCAGCCGGAGCGCCCGCGTCCCGACCGCGATGACCGCCGGGTCGTCCCGGAAAATCCCGATCAGATCCCCCGAAAAAATCAGCAGAACGGTGCACCCGACCAGCATGATGATTTCCGAAACCGCCAGCGTAAACCTGTATCCTTCGCGGACACGCGAAAAACGTCTGGCGCCGTAATTGAACGCGGAAACCGGCTGGAATCCCTGCCCCACCCCAAGCGCGGCGGAAAACGCGAAAAAGATGATTCTTGAAACGATGCTCATGCCTGCCACAGCGGCATCCCCGTATGGCGCGCACTGCGCATTGAGAAGCACCGTGTTCAGACTGTGCAGCCCCTGACGGAGAAGGCTCGGCACGCCTGTCGCCATGATGTTCCCGTATACGGAAGGAGCCGCATGCATCGCGAGGGAAAGATTCAGTTTCGCCGATGTCTGCCCGCCGAGGAACATGGACAGAAGGATCCCCCAGCTGATCAGCTGGCTCACCGCGGTGGAAAGACCGGCTCCCGCAATACCCATGTTAAGGCCGAACATAAGGACGGGGTCTCCTACCATGTTTAAAACCGCTCCGGTCATGAGTCCGATCATTCCCAAAACGGCTTTTCCCTCGTACCTTAGGATATTGTTCAGTACAAGGCTGCTGCACATGAACGGCGCGGCGATCAAAATGTAGGAAATGTAGGTCTTCGCGTATGGTGCGATCGTTACCGTGCTCCCCAGAAACATGACGATCCGGTCAAGGAACAAAAACCCGAAAACAGAAATAAACAGTCCGAACAGAACTGCCCCGAAAAAGCCCGAGGACGCGTGCAGCGACGCGGACTCTTTGTCATGGTTCCCGAGCGCTCTCGAGAGAATGCTGCCGGATCCCTGACCGAACATGAACCCGAACGCCTGAATGATCGCCATGAAGCCGAACACAACCCCTACCGCTCCGCTTGCGCTCGTACCAAGTCTGCCTACAAAAGCCGTATCTACAAGGTTGTAGATATTATTGACAAGCATGGAAACAATGCTGGGCAACGCCAGCCTCAGCACCAGCCGGTGGACCGGCGTGGCCGTCATTTTTTCATACTGCGGTACTTTTTGCCTCATGCTCACTTCCGTTTCAGATCCGGGATCAATCAGCCCAGACGAACGAGTCTTTCCCTGCTCCGATCTCAAAATTGTATTTCACGATTCCGAGATCCATTCCGGCATAGAATCCCAGCCCTGCCCTCAGGCTGACACGGTTTCCGTTCCTTGTGAACCGGAACTTCTGCTGGTTCATGGCGGTCGGCGCCAAGAGCGCGGCCCGGATCCCGTCCTTATACCACTGCGGATCGTCCTCTTTCAGGTCGCTTACATCCTGCGCTGTTTTTCCTCTGTGCGCCATGCCCGGCGTCTGCCCGTATCCAAGTGCGATCACGATATACAGCTTCTCTCCGTTTTCCCCGCGGCGGGAGACTTTGCCCCTCTTATAGGTCAGCGCCACCCAGCAGGAATTCAGTCCCAGCTGCTGCGCGCGAAGCACCAGCCTCTGGCCGTAATACCCCGCATCCTCAGACCTGCCGCGTTTTCCGTAGACCGCAAGATAATTTCTGCAGCCGGAGAACTGTCCGTAATGGGGTTCCCCTGCCTGAAAAGCCTCCGGTTCATCTGTAAACAAGCGGACATGCAGACCGCTTTCCGAATTGACGGCCTTGATCTCCTCCTGCAGACCGTATAGAGCTTCCGGCTCGATCGGCCGGTCCGTGTATCTCCTTACAGAATGTCTCTGCTCCAGGGCTTCCTGAATCGTCATACCGTTTTCCCCCCTCACCATGAACAAAAACAACTGTCCCGTATACCGCCCAGGCGGACAGCGGGGACAGCCGTCCGTTTTTTTGCTGTCGTCAGAGATCGGCGTCCAGCATATGCCGGATGATCTCGCATCCTTTTTCAATGAATACGCTGGTCTGTTCCGCCTCCCGTTCCGTAAACCGGACAGGACCGTTCTTCCCGCAGTTTGCGCCGCGGTAAAGCGCGAACGGTACCGGATCGGGCGTATGCGTCCGGACCTGAAGCGGCGTCGGATGATCCGGAAGAACTGCCGCGCAGAATTCCTCTCCGCAGGTCTCCAGATAGGAAAGCACGGGACCGATGATCTTCTCGTCGATCTGCTCGATCGAATAGACCTTTTCCCTGACCTGATGCTGATGACCGCATTCGTCAGGCGCCTCCACATGGATATACACATAATCCGCGCCGTTCCTCAGCACGTCGATGGCTGCCCGGCCTTTGGCTGCAAAATCGGTCTTATAATTGCCCGTAGCGCCGGGAACCTTCAGCACCTGCATGCCAGCGCATTTGCCGATGCCCTGGATCAGGTCGACCGCAGAGATGACCGCGCCGTTCAGTCCGAACAGCTCCCTGAACGGACGGAGCGCAGGCCGTCTGCCCTCTCCCCAGAACCAGACCGCGTTGGCGGGATGTTTCCCCTGCTCGACGCGCCGGATATTGACCGGATGGTTCGGAAACACCTCCGCGGCATAGCGGATCATCCTGTTCAGCAGTTCGGCGTTCGTTCCCTTCGGGAACTTGTCCCGCACGGGTTGATTGGGAATGTCGTGCGGCTGCGTCAGCTCCGCGCCGGTCTGCGCGTGCTTCAGCACCAGGCACTGGCGGTAGTAAACGCCCGGATACAGATGCACGTCGTCACTCGCAAACTTCTCGTTGAACACGTCGACCAGCTGTCTCGCCTCCTCCGAGGTGATCTCCCCCGCGCAGTAATCCGCCATATACGCATCGTCGGGATGCTCCGAATCCGACAGTGTCACAAAGTTGCAGCGGTAGGTCACATCGTCCGGGTCGAGGTCCACTCCGATAGACGCCGCCTCCAGCGGAGAGCGTCCGGAATAATAGATTTTCGGGTCATAGCCGAACACGGAAAGGTTGGCCGTGTCGCTGCCGGGTTTCATTCCCTCCGGCACGGTTCTGACGAGCCCGAACAGTCCGTTCTGCGCCATCCGGTCCATGTTCGGATGCGCCGCGACCTCGAGCGGCGTTTTCCCGTCCAGTTCCGGCACTGGCGTATCCGCCATGCCGTCACCGAGAAAGATTACATACTTCATTTACGGTTTCTCCCTGAAATACTGATACAGCCGGCAGCGCATGCCGCCGTTGCTGAGTTTTCTCTGTTTATCCGCGCGCTTTCCGTAGAGCGTTTCGAATCCCTGCACGCCGGAAAGAATGCTGACGTTGAAACGGTCCAGCGCGTCGAACTTTTTCCGCATCTCCCTGTAAAGCGCGGTGATCTCCTTCTTCTCCATAAGCCGCTCGCCGTACGGCGGGTTGCAGACAAGCACGCCTCCCGAAAGATCCGTCCGGAATTCCGACAGCGGCATTACCTTCCAGTTCACGGTAACGCCCGCCTTTTTCGCGTGCTTTTTGCAGATATCGATGCATCTGGCGTCAATATCCGATCCGAAGATCTCGATCGGAATGTTCCGGATGCTGTCACGTGCCTCTTCCCGTGTCCGCGCGAACAGATTCTGATCGATAAATGCCCATTTCTGGACAGCGAATTCACGGTTCAGACCCGGCGCACGGTTCTGCGCGATCATGGCCGCCTCGATCGGCATGGTGCCGGACCCGCACATCGGATCGAAAAGGGGCAGGTCCGGATAGTATCTGGAAAGCAGTACGATACCCGCTCCCAGCGTTTCCGAAAGCGGAGCGGTCACGTTCCACGTCCTGTATCCGCGTCTTGAAAGACCAGCTCCGCAGGCGTCGAGCGCCAGTGTGACATGGTCTTTCAGGATCCCCGCCTCCACAATGACCTCTGGACCGGACTCCGGAAGCGTGTCCGTGCGGAGGCTTTTTTTCAGCTTCTCCACGATTGCCTTCTTCACGATGCTCTGGCAGTCGGATACGGAAAACAGCGTGCTGTGCGCGGATTTTCCCGTAACGTGGATAAAGGAATCCTTCCTGAGATACCGTTTCCAGTCGACTGCCTCCGTCCCGTCGAACAGTTCCGTAAATGTCTTCGCCTCAAACTCCTTTACGATCATCAGGACGCGTTCCGCTGTCCTGAGCCACAGGAGTGCCTTGAAGAGCGCGTCCTCTTCGCCGGTGAAAATCACGCGCGCGTCGAGCGTCTGCTCCACCTCGATCCCGAGGGAACGGAGCTGTCTTGTCACGGTGGACTCAAGGCCCATTTTGCAGGTTGCAAGAAATCTCAATCTTCTTCCTCCATATGAAACGCCGAGAACAGTTTCGTCATCGCGTTATCCAGCCGGATCCTGGATATGCCGTATCTGTCGCAGATCTCCTCGTCGGAAACCGGATGCTCCGCGAGCCCCCTCGCGTACAGTTCCAGAGCTCCGGACATCGCGATCTCCTGTTTTGCGGTAATACGCGGATAGTCTCCCCTGCAGGAGGCAAGGTATTCCCTGAGTATCACCGACGCGTATTTCCGTGCCGGTTCGCTCACGGGATCTTCCTCAAGGCTCTGGACCGTCCGCTCCAGAATGCTGCGGTAGGCGCGCGGGGTGTCCGGCGGAAGCTCCGCTTCCGATACGTGTCCTTCCACCCATTGTCCGCCCAGGTATGCCATATACGGCTGAGGCGCATTCATGCGGCCGAGAACCGCGAATACCGCCTGTTTCAGGCTGTCGGGCTGATCGGTCCTGAGAAGGAAATCCCGGAGCATCTCTTCCGCGCGGCTGTCCCCCATGGTCCCGAGGAACATCAGGATCCTGCCGCGCATCTCGGGATCAGCTATCCCGAGCGCCCAGTTCAGAAGCCTTCTCGCGTCAGGACCTCCGGTCCACTGCTCCAGTGCCTCGATCCGTTCTTTTCCAAGAAGCAGGTCCACTTCCGCGAGCCGTTTCGCAGTCTCCGGAAGGGATACACGGTATTCGAACGGCCATACCTTCTTTCCGCTATCTCCGGAACCGAGTTCCGAAAGATAATAGGCCGCCACGGTGTCATCCGGGTCCGTTGAGGACAGATCAAGATAACACTTCTTTGCCGACTCGTCGTCGCCCGTCATGTGGCACAGAACTGCATAAAGATGCGTAAGCGCCTCGTCGCACGGAAGGTCCGCAAGCGCGGAATAAGCGGCCTGTTTTGCCTGTTCCAGCCTGCCGGTTTCCGCCAGCATGCGGGCGGCGGCGGCAAGCAGGTCCGGACTCTTGATTTTTCCCGTTTCAAGGCGGTCCAGTTCTGTTTCCGCCTCTTCAGTTCTTTTTTCCCGGAGCAGGCAGTGAATATACACCATGCGTGCCGTCTCGTTGTCCGGTTCCTTCTTCATCACGTCCCGAATCAGTTCCGAAGCCCGATGAAATTCTCCCTTCTCTATCTTGAGCTCCGCCAGCGCGAGCCGCGCGCGCCATGCGTCGGGCTGCTGAAGGAGATACTGCGACAGCATCTCTTCCGCCGTCTCCGCGTTTCCCGCGTTCAGCGTCTGCCTCGCCCTGTTGCAGACCATCATGGTCAGGGGCTTCTCCCCGGGGTACATGCCCGCAGCTTCGGCGAGTTCCTCCTCGTCCTCCAGAACGGAAAGCATTTCCTCCGCGGAATCCGCAAACATACCGTCCGGATCGATGGAAAGATAGGCCTCCGCAGCTTCGGCGGCAAGCGTGAATTCGCCCATGCCGAAATAATTGCAGGATATTCCGTAATAAAACTCGGTAACCGGTTCGCACATGGCCATGAAGACCATCAGGATCCGGTTGCTCTCTTCAAAACGGCGGACCCTGTTGAGCGCCTCGCACAGGGCAAAACACGCGTTGGAATCGGAAGGATCCATCTCAAACGCCTGACGGTAATGCCGTATGGCGCCGGGAAGATCGTTCCCGTCGCGTTTTTCGTCCCCGCGGGAAATATAAAAGTCCGCGCTCTGCCGGAACGGAAGGACTTTTCCGCTGTTCCGTCCGTCAGTCATTGCCGCTCTTATCCGCAGCTGCGTTTAACAGCGTCCTGAGTTCTTCTCTGGTAAAACGGTACGTCCTGTTGCAGAAATGACAGCTGACTTCCGCTCCGCCGTCCTTTTTGATCATATCCTCGATCTCATCCCTTCCGACGCTCAGCAGCGCGCTTTCGATCCGCTCGCGGGAGCAGTCGCACCGGTAAACGGGCTCATACGTATCCGTAACGTGCGGAGACAGTCCGGAAAGAATCTCCGAAACGGCGTCGTCAAGCGTCATTCCGTCATCAAGCATCCTGCTGAGTTCGGAAACGCGTCCGCTTCGTTCGGTCAGATCCGCAATCACTTCGTCGGGACATCCGGGCATCGGCTGAATCAGCATGCCTCCCGCGGACCGGACCGCGCCGTTCTCCACATCAACGCGCACACCGAGATATACGAGACTCGGCTGCTGTTCGCTCGCGGCATAGTATTCGGCAAAGTCCATGGCGATCTCTCCGGAGATCAGATTGCAGACCCCGACATAAGGATCCCCGTGACCCGCGTCCCGGACGACGGTCAGCTTCCCTGTATGACCGACGTAGCCCGCCACGTCCAGCTTTCCTTCCGGCGTGGGAGGCAATTCCGTTTCCGCGTCTCCCGTGCATCCCTTGACGGCAGCGTCCGGAAACGCCGTGCAGACCATGGATCCCGCGTATCCGTCGTTCCCTTTCAGGATAGTCGACACGCGGTCGCTCTCGTTTTTCAGTCTCGACCCCATCATGGAGGTCATCATCAGCTGACGCCCCAGCGCGGCGGTTGCCACCATGGAAAGCGAGTGGATCCGCCTGGCCTCCGAAACAAGCTCCCTGGCGGAAATGGCGCAGACCTGAACCATATCGTCCGCGCAGAGCAGATGCAGCAGTTTATCCTTCATATGTTTCCCTTCTTCCGCGCGACATACTGAATCCTCTCGCATTCCGGCCCAGGTTCCTTCCCGGTAAACGCCTCTTTCGCTTCCAGAAGCACGAATCCGCATTCGTCAAGCAGTTCCCCGATCTGTTCGGTCGAATATGATTTCTGTATGTGCGTCTCGTCAAATCTCGTATAGTAACCGTTTCCTTCCGGCACAAAGAAATGCAGCCGCATTTCCAGCAGTCCGGAAACCGGATCAAACGTGTTTTCCCAGAGATAGGTGCATTCCTTCCGGTCCTCGCCCATCGTGCTGCACCCGAGCACGTGCTCAAGCTTGTACGGCGTGGACAGATCAAACAGAAGGAGCCCGCCGTCTCTCAGATTTTCGATTGCGCTGTTAAAAAAGGCGCGGACCCGCTCCTCACAGGTCAGATAGTTCACTCCGTCGCAGCAGCAGATCACGGCGTCCGCCTTCCGATGGGTGCGGAACGCGGTAATATCCATCTGGACAAACGGAATGCTCAGCCCGTGCGCGCGCGCTTTGTCCTGCGCAACGCGCAGCATGTCCGGAGAAAGATCGATGCCGGTCGTCCGGTAACCGCGCTCCGCCAGACGGACGGTGACCGCGCCCGTTCCGCATGCGCAGTCCGTCACGGTCCTGACACCGCCGGTTTCTCCGTATGCTCCGAGCAGCGCACAGACGGAATCCGTCCAAGCGTCGTAATCGACGTCATCCATCAGGCGGTCGTAAAGGTCCGCAAAACGACCGTAGCAACCCCGCATAAACGCCTCCGTTTTCCAAATATCCTATTATTTTACACCAGGCCCGTCTGCGTTGACAACGATATTCGAATTTAGTAAAATTATATAATATTCATCAGGAGGATGCCGCATTTTTATGCGGTGCACAAGATCATGAAACAGTATCGTATCGCAGTAGTTGGAGCTACCGGCATGGTCGGCAGGAAATTCCTGCAGGTCCTGGAAGAGCGCCAGCTCCCCGTTTCCGAGTATTTCCTTTTTGCTTCCGCACGCAGCGCGGGCAAGCAGCTTGACTTCAACGGATCTGCTTACACGGTCCGCGAACTGACCGATTCCGCGTTTCAGGATCTGAATATCGATATCGCGCTGTTCTCCGCCGGCGGTGAGGCCTCCCGGCATTTCGCGCCGATCGTCGCCTCCACGGGCGCGGTCGTTATCGACAATTCCAGCTGTTGGCGTATGGATCCCGACGTTCCGCTGGTCGTGCCGGAAGTCAATCCAGACGCGATCTCCGACTATAGGAAGAAAGGCATCATCGCCAATCCGAACTGCTCGACCATCCAGGCTATGGTCGTGCTCAAGCCTCTGTCGGACGCTTTCGGTCTGAAGCGCGTCATCTATTCGACCTATCAGGCTGTTTCCGGCGCCGGTATGAAAGGATACACCGACCTCGTGAACGGTCTCGGCAGCAGCAACGAGCCTCTTCAGAAATTCCCGCATCCGATCGCGGGCAACTGCCTGCCGCACATCGACGTGTTCCTGGACAACGGCTACACCAAGGAAGAGCAGAAGATGATCGACGAAACAAGAAAGATCCTCTCCCTGCCCAACCTTCCCGTTACGGCGACCACGGTCCGCGTTCCTGTATTCTACGGACACAGCGAAAGCATCAACGTCGAGTTTGAACGTCAGTTTGACCTCGACGAACTCCGTGCGATCCTTTCGGACGCGCCGGGCCTGATCGTCCAGGACGATCCCGCGAAGAACATCTACCCGATGGCCGTCGACGCGGCGGACACCGATCCGGTCTACGTCGGCAGAATCCGGCGCGACTTCTCCGTGGAAAGCGGCGTCAATCTCTGGTGCGTCGCGGATAACATCCGCAAAGGCGCCGCGACCAACGCTGTCCAGATCGCGCAGGAACTCATTCGTCAGTGGGAGGCATGATCCATGTCAGTATTTAAAGGTTCCGCCGTCGCGATGATCACCCCGTTCAAAAACGGGGCTGTTGACTTCACCGCTTTTACGCGTCTGATTGAACTGCAGATCGCAAGCGGCACGGATGCCATCGTCGCAGTCGCAACGACCGGCGAGGGCAGCACGCTGAGTATGGACGAAAAGCTGAGCGTGCTTCAGTTCGTGGTCGAGCGCGTTAATGGACGCGTTCCGGTCATTGCTGCCTCAGGCGGCAACAATACCGAAAAGGTCATCGAACTGAGCCGCAGCGCCGAGGCGATCGGCGCAGACGCGCTCCTTGTCGTAACACCTTATTACAACAAGACGACCCAGGCCGGTCTCGTCGCGCATTACAGCGAGATTGCGGACAACGTCGACCTTCCGATCATCGTTTACAACGTTCCGTCCCGGACCGGTCTGAACGTGCAGCCCGCCACCATGGCGGAAATGATGCGCAGAGGCAACATCGTGGGCATCAAGGAGGCGAGCGGCAACATCGAGCAGATCGTCAACCTTGCCGCCATGTGTCCCGAATGCGACATCTATTCTGGAAACGACGACCATGTCCTGCCGGTCCTGAGCATCGGCGGCAAGGGTGTCATCTCCACGATCGCAAATGTCATGCCGAACGCCATGCACGCACTCTGCGAAGCGTATTTCAAGGGCGACACCGCTCTTGCGCGCGAGATCCAGATCCAGATGATTCCTCTGTGGAAGGCGGCGTTCTGCGAAGTGAACCCCATTCCCGTCAAAGCCATGATGGGTCTCATGAAACTATGTGAACCGGATGTCAGGCTTCCCCTCGTTCCGCTCTCTCCGGAAGACTTCAAACTCGTCCGCGAGACGCTCGAGGCGTACGAACTGATCTGATTTACAGGAGCTGTATTTATGATCCGATTGCTGATCAACGGAATCCACGGCCAGATGGGACACGCGCTCTGCAAAGCCGCGGAAGAATCCGATTCCTTTACCGTAAGCGGCGGTGTCGATCGTGTTGTCGACGCCGCTTTCCCTTATCCCATCTTTCCGGATTATCCCTCGGTCAACGTGCCCTATGACGTCATCATCGACTTCTCGGTTCCCGCCGCGCTCGAGGAGGAACTGCGGTTTGCATCAGCAAACGGAAAGCCTTTGGTTGTCGGCACGACAGGTCTGACGGAGCGGCATGTCCGCATGATGAAGAACGCGTCCGTCAGGATCCCCGTGTTCGCGTCCGGAAACATGAGCCTCGGAGTCAATCTGCAGATGGGGCTCGTGCGGGACGCCGCCGAAGCGCTCGGTCCTTCCTTTGACATCGAGATCATTGAACGCCATCACCGTACAAAAAAGGACGCACCGAGCGGAACCGCGCTGATGCTGGCCGACGCGATCTCCGGATGTTCTTCCGAGGAATACGAATATGTCTACGGCCGTCACGAAAAGGACCGCAGGCGGTCCAGTCATGAAATAGGATTCCATTCCGTACGCGGCGGAACGCTCGTCGGAGAACACGAGGTCTCCTTCATCGGAAAGGACGAGGTGGTCTCCGTTACGCACCAGGCGTTCTCCAAGCAGGTGTTCGCCCAGGGTGCGCTCCGGGCTGCCTCCTATATCGCGGACAAACCGTCAGGATTCTACAATATGGAAAACATCGTCACCGAGCACAATGTCGTGTCTCTTGTGACTGCGTTACCGGATCAGGCTGTGATCCATCTCGGAAGCTCGGAAAATACGCCCGGGCTGGTTCGGGATGTGTTCCGTTCCGTCTCCGATCAAGGGATCTTCGTGGATATGATCTCATGCTCCTCTCCGGACGGCGAGCCTGTTTCCCTCGCGTTTTCCGTTCCGGACAACTATCTGTCGGAGGCGCTTCGCGCCGTAAACAGAGTCAAGGGCGTCACAGAGGTTCACTCCGAAAGCGATCTCGTCAAGGTCACCGTGGAAGGCAGCGGCATGGCGCTTCGGAAAGGTATCGCAGCGCAGGTTCTGTCTGCGCTGCACGTTGCAGGCATCCACCCCTCCATCATCACAACAAGCGAGACGAAAATCGAGTTCTGCGTCGCCTCCGCTCTGGCGGATACAGCGGTCCGTACCGTAGAAAAGGAGTTTACCCTCGGGTAAACTCCCATAACCAACACATGTTTGAAACGGAGCAGTTCTATTCCCTGGTCGGATATGAATTGCTTCGTTTTTCTTTTTCTGGATTCCTTTCACATTCTATCAATTAGGTTTCCTCTTCCCGCAAACTGAGTTGAATGATCATCCCCAATAAGAAAACCCTTTAGTCAGTGAATTCAGCCCGAATGCAACGCTATTCGGATATCCTGGAAAAAAGGTCCAAGCGCATCCTTACAATATCCAATGCGAGCTTAGATATCATTGGAAATAAAGAATCGCGGAGGATGCTATGTCTCTTGAAGCAAGGACATCACAGATCTTCCTTTCCGGATCCTATTTTTGGTCTTATCAGTCTGAAAACAAAAAAACCGGATACGCGTTAGCGCGCATCCGGGATGAATTGCTCACAGTCTTTCTTTCTTTTCTATATCCAGAAAGTACTTGTAGGTGTCAACCGTGATTTCACCACAAGCAGCTTCGTCACAGGCAATGATTGCACCGTTATGCATCTGCAGCGCGCTGCAGGTCCATTTCTGGCTGACACCGCCTTCCACGACCGCCGCTAGGGCGCGCGCTTTGTTGTGGCCGCTGATCAGCACAAGAACCTCCTTCGAATCCGTTACGGTACCTATGCCGACGGAAAGCGCCTGCGCAGGCACCTTTTCCGGATCATTCCCGAAGAAACGGGAATTTACGATTCTCGTATCCGTCGTCAGATTTCTGACACCTGTTCTTGAATTCAGAGAAGTAAACGGCTCGTTGAACGCAAGATGTCCATCTACGCCGATTCCGCCCATGAACAAGTCTATACCGCCGTACGACGCGATCTTCTCCTCATACTTTCTACACTCCTCCTCCGGATCGTCCGTCATGCCGTTTAGAATGTTGATGTTCTCCGGCTTCATGTCAACAAGATGATCGAAAAAATTGTCATGCATAAAATACCAGTAGCTCTGGTCATGCTCGTGCGGAAGTCCTAGATATTCGTCCATGTTAAATGTAACGACGTTCTGAAAGCTCAATTCTCCTGCACGGTTTTTCTTGATCAGTTCCTGATACACGCCGATCGGGGAAGATCCGGTCGGAAGACCCAGCACAAAAGGACGTTCTTCCTTGTGACCGTTGATTCTTGCCGCGATATAATCCGCTGCCCATTTGCACATTTTATCGTAGTTTTCCTGAATTACGACTCTCATTCGTTTACTCCTCCATATGTCCTTTCGCACGGATGACTTCAATTACTTCATCCACGTATTTCTCGCATATCTCGTCCGAACCGGCTTCCACCATGACGCGGATCACAGGCTCGGTTCCGCTTTCGCGGACCAGAATCCTTCCGTCGTCGCCGAGTTTTTTCGCGACACGCTGAACTGCCTGCTGCACGTCCGGATCGTTCTGCGCATCCGGTTTGCTCTTGACGCGTACGTTCTTCAGAACCTGCGGATAGAATACGACCGGCGCCGCAAGCTCGCTCAGAGGCTTCTCCTTTGCAAGCATGACTTCCATGATCTTGAGACTTGTCAAAATACCGTCGCCGGTGGTCTCATACTTGGAGAAAATGATGTGTCCGCTCTGCTCGCCTCCGATCCGGTTGCCCGTCTCCACCATGTTCTCATAGACGTATTTATCGCCCACCTTAGTCTTATCATATTCAATTCCAACCTTGTCCAGCGCTTTGTAAAGTCCGAAGTTGGACATGACCGTCGTGACAACCTTGTTGTTCAGAAGCTTTCCGCGCTCCTTCATGTACAGGCCGTAGATATACAGGATATGGTCACCCGTGACGACATTTCCCTTCTCATCCACGCAAAGGCAGCGATCCGCATCTCCGTCGTACGCGAACCCGACGTCAAGCCGGTTCTCCAGCACGAATTTCTGCAGTTTCTGAATGTGCGTGCTGCCGCAGTCCGTATTGATATTGTAACCATCCGGCTCGTTGTTAATCACGTAGGTCTTCGCTCCGAGCGCTTCAAATACGCTCTTGGCAATGGACCATGCAGCGCCGTTTGCAACATCCAGACCGACCTTCATGTCCTTGAAGCCATACTTGGACATGGAGATCAGGTGGCCGATATAACGATTCCGTCCCGAAACATAGTCCACCGTCCGTCCGACCTGCCTTGTGGCAAGCGGGATATCCAGTCCGCCGTCAATATACGCTTCGACCTTCAGGATTGTCTCTTCGTCCATCTTTTCCCCATTTCCGTTCAGCAGCTTGATGCCGTTGTCGTAATAGGGGTTATGGGAGGCGGAAATCATGATGCCGCAGTCAAAGTCGTCGACTCTCGTGATGTATGCCACGGAAGGGGTCGTCGTCACGTGCATGATATACGCGTCCGCGCCGGAAGCCATAAGACCCGTGCAGAGCGCGTACTCAAACATGTAACTGGATCTTCTCGTGTCCTTGCCGATCAGGATCTTGGCTTTCCTGTTCAGGCGTTCGCCGAAATACCAGCCGAGGTAACGGCCGATCTTGATGGCGTGTTCATAAGTCAGGTTTTTATTCGCTTCCCCGCGGAAGCCGTCTGTACCAAAATATTTACCCATGTTCAGTCCTCCGTCTTTTTAACGACCGTACCGTTGTTCTTCCAGATGCTCTGTTCCGGGACCACGCCGCGGACGCAGCTAGTGGGGTACACGTTGCTGTGACGGCCGATCACCGTGCCGGGATTCAGCACCGAATTGCATCCGACCTCGACGAAGTCGCCCAGCATGGCGCCAAACTTCTTGATCCCCGTTTCGATTTGCTCTTCGCCGTTATGAACGACAACAAGCTTTTTGTCGGATTTCACGTTCGAGGTAATGGAACCCGCTCCCATATGGGACCGGTAGCCCAGAATCGAATCTCCCACGTAATTGTAATGCGGCGTCTGGACGTTATCGAACAGGATGACGTTTTTAAGCTCGACCGAGTTTCCGACAACGCAGTTCGCGCCGACCAGCGCGCTGCCGCGGATAAACGCGCAGTGCCTGACTTCCGTCTCCGGTCCGATGATGCACGGAGCGCCGAGATAGGCGGACTGGAACACTTTCGCGGTCCGGTGGACCCAGACATGTTCTGAAACCTCTTCGTAATCCGGTCCGAGCGTCGAACCGAGCGCTAGGATGAACTCCTTGATCCCCTTCAGGGCTTCCCATGGATATGTGAATTGACTGAGATAGTCTTTTGCCGCCGTATGATCGAGATCATACAGGTCTTTGATGGCATACATAGAATTATTCCTCCGTAGTATCATTTCTGCGGCCTGCCTTTGAGGCTGCGCCTCTTTCAGACCACTCGCCGCGACATCGGGAATCATCTCTGTTACAGTGTTGATTCTGCTTTTTGCCGATCCCCTCACGACCCGTCGCATACCCGCGGCAGCACCCGCCGAATCTTTCGATTACTGCCGACCTCGTCAACCGTTTCCGGTCCAGGCGCTAATCCCGGAACCCTTCTTCTCCTTCCGTCCGTTCCGCGATTTTATCCGCTGCACGAATCCTTCTCCGGTTTTGACCCGGGAAGAATTATATACAACAAATTATTTTATCACGGAAACGCCTCGGAATAAATATCTTATTTCAGACGGCCGGATGCTCGGCACGGAAGATAAGCGTTCGGGCGGTTGAGCGGAGAACCGTTTCGTGGTACGCTTTAGAGGGTCGTTTCGGACAGATCTGTCCGGATCCGGCCGGAAATGCATCTCCCGGAGGAATGAAAATGAAGATCTATATAGCTGCTCCCCTGTTCTGCGAGGGAGAGCGTGCGTTCAATCTGAAAGTCGACGAGATCGTCCGCGGCTGCGGGCATGAAACATTTCTTCCGCAGCGGGAAGGCGGTGTTGTCTCCGAGCTTCCGGACATGATCGAAGGCATCCCGAAGCGCAAATATCTGTTTCTGCTGGATTGTGCGCACATGGACTGGTGCGACGCGGTCCTGTTCCTGATGGACGGGAGAGTGCCGGACGACGGCGCATGCTTCGAGCTGGGATACTGCTACGCAAAGGGAAAGCGCTGTATCGGATACAAGACGGACGCGCGCTCATTTATCGACGGATATGACAACGTCATGCTCTGCGGCGCTCCGGAAGTCATCCTGCGTACAGAAGAGGAATTGAAAGACTATCTCCTCAAACTGTAGAATGCGCCGAAACAACAGACAGATGGAGGCAGGCGGCGGGTTCGGAACGGGACCCGCCGCTTTTTCTGACCGTATGCCAATAAAAAAACACGCTGTACCGGCTGCAGGGCAGCAGGCAGGCGTGCAATCAATGCCTTGTATCCCGGAATCTCCGGGCTCTATCTCATTCCTGAATGAAAAAGCCGTTCCCAAGCTTTTTCAGTTCCGCGCGGTAACTCCTCGAGACCGGGATCCTGTTCCCGTCTTCCGTCACGAGTTCTTTGGCGCTTCCCTCGCTAATGTGCATCGTGTTAACCCAGTAACTCTGATGGCAGCGCAGAAAATGCGGATTGCCGACTCTCGAAACAATGCTCAGCGGATGCTCTACCGTAACATATTTCCCGTTCAGCGTATGAATGACGGTAGAACGTCCCATCCGCTCGAGACTGACGATCTCATCCGTGTTGAACCGCACCATTTTGGTATGGATCTTTACAAAAATATGGTTCCGCTCGGCTTTTTCCCGTCTGACGCGGATCTTATCGACCGTGCGGCAAAGCGCGTCCGGGAAATACTCCTCCATCTGCTCCTTCAGCATGAAGCAATCGTGCGAGACGGCATAAACATCCGTCATATGCGCGGGACTGTCAGCAAGGAACAGGATTCCGCAATCCGGCGCCAGCCGGTTGAGTTCTCCCGCGGTTTCGATCCCCTCCGCCGACGCGTCCAGCGTCAGCACCGCGATGTCCGGCATGAAAACGCGTTTTTCAACCTTTCGGACCAGGTCTCTATAATCCTGAATCCGGGCGAACGTGTGCGGTATCTCGCCCAGTATCCGTTCCATTTTCCCGACCGTATCCGAAATTGCTTCCCCGTCACGGTCAACGACAACAACAACGAGCATACCGGATTAATCCCCCTTTAATCTGAGTATCGGACTCGTGTAAAAAAAATCGGCAATTGGAAACAAAGCCGTCGTTAATAAATAATATAGTGTATTCTGAAAAAGGTTGCAAGAATACTGACAAAACAGTCCGTTTTTTGTAACAAGAATCATTTCCGCACGGACCGTCCTCATCCTGCCGGGCGGGCGTTTTTTGTATCCGGACAGGTATACGCGGATAATCCTGCCCGCCGGACTCTTTCTACATCTTCACCCCTTTGATGACGAGCTTCGGCTCTTCGCCGCGGATCAGGCGGCGGATATTGTCCTTATGCCGGAAGACCATAAAGGAATAGAGAAGCACCGCGAAGATCACGAGCGCGGTATTGTTCCATCTGAAGATCAGTACGAGGATCACGAATACAAGACCGCCGAGCAGAGAGCTCAGGGAAACGCGCTTCCAGATAAGGAACGCGACAGCGGCGGTCACCGTCACGCAAAGTCCAGCAAGCGGATAAACCATCCAGGTAAACGCAAGAAGAGAGGCAGCGCCCTTTCCGCCCTTGAACTCCGCGAAGACCGGATAGCAGTGACCGATCACGGTGCACGCTCCGGCGATATATCCTCCCAGCGTGCCCATGAGCGCGCGGCCGATCAGGACGGAAGCAACCATCTTCAGAAGGTCGCCGATAAATGTCAGCGTGCCCGGTGACGTGCCGTAAACCCGCAGCATGTTCGTCGTTCCTGCGTTATGGCTTCCGTAATGACGGATGTCCTGCCGGTACTGCAGTTTGCTGACGATCACCGCGGACTGGAGATTCCCAAGGAGATATCCGACCACGGCGCAGATCAGCGCCAGAAGAAAAGAAAACCTGTAAGTCACGGATCAGCCCTCCTCCTTCTTTTTGCTGCGGAAATACAATCTGACCGGAGTCCCCTCCAGTCCGAAGGACTTTCTGAAATAATTCTCCAGATACCGTTCGTATGAAAAATGCACGAGGTTCGAGTCGTTGACAAACACGATGAATGTCGGCGGCTGGATGGATGCCTGCGTCGCGTAATACAGTTTCAGGCGTCTGCCCTTATCGGAAGGCGGTTCGACCGCCATGATCGCCTCATTCAGAATGTCGTTCAGCGTGCCGGTGGTGATTCTTCTGCAACTCTGATCGTATACCTCATTCGCAAGATCCATGATCTTTCCGACCCGCTGTCCCGTCAGAGCGGAAACAAACAGCATCGGCGCGTAACTCATAAACGCAAGATCCGCGTAAAGCTTTTTCTTGAACTTGTCCATCGTATACGTGTCTTTTTCGATCAGATCCCATTTGTTCACCAGCACGACGCTCGGCTTTCCCTCCTCGTGCGCGTATCCCGCGATCCGCACATCCTGCTCGGAAAGCCCCTGTTCCGCGTCGCACACGAACAATACGACATCCGCCCTGCGCACCGCTCCGAGGGAACGGATCACGCTGTAGCGTTCGATGCTCTCATCCTCGATGCTGCGTTTTCTGCGGATGCCCGCCGTGTCGACAAGCGTATATTCCCTTCCGCCGTAACTGAAGTAGGAATCGATGGAATCCCGCGTCGTTCCCGGAATATCGGATACAATGGAACGCTCCTCGCCCAGCAGCGCGTTCACGAGGCTGGACTTGCCAACGTTCGGCTTTCCCGCCACCGCAATATTGATGCGCTTGCTCTCCTCTCCGCCCTCAGCTTTCGGAAAGTCGCGCACCACTTCGTCCAGAAGATCCCCGAGCCCCAGTCCCTGAGAAGCGGAGATCGTGATCGGAGTCCCGAGGCCGAGCTCGTAGAATTCGTACATGCCTTCCTCGAACTTCTGGGCGTCGATCTTGTTCACGCCGAGCACGACAGGCTTTTTGCATTTTCTCAGCATGGAAGCGACTTCCTCGTCGGCGGAAGTCATCCCCTCGCGTCCGTCCACCAGAAACAGGATCACGTCCGCCGTCTCGATCGCCAGTTCCGCCTGACGACGCATCTGCACCGCGATCTTGTCATCGCTTGCCGGCTCGATTCCGCCCGTATCGATCAGCGTGAAGGCATAGTCCAACCATTCCGCGTCCGCGTAGATACGGTCGCGGGTAACGCCGGGCGTATCCTCCACGATGGAGAGCCTGCGCCCGATCAGCCTGTTAAACAGAGTGGATTTGCCGACATTCGGTCTGCCGACGATTGCTACAAGGGGTTTTGTCATATTGTTTCTTCCTCATCAAAGAGCAGATCGATCAGTTCGTCGCCGCTTCCGAACGGACGGATCCTGACCGCCAGTTTCTCTTCCAGTTCTTCAAGTGTGATATTGTCCAGAAAAACGTCCTCCTGTTCGCGCAGCATGTTTGCGGGAATGAGCAGTTCCTCTGTCTTCAGCTTTCCCTTGAGCTGTGTAAGAAGATCGGATCCGGTCACCAGTCCGGCGACGCAGACATTGCCGCCGAAGAAATCGTTGCGGACGGGATACAGATCCGTCCGGATCCCGTATTCTTCCAGTTTCCGGTATAGATTCCTGAAAAACAGGTGACAGGACGTTCCCCCCGCAATGGATACGCGCCTCGGTTTGAGAAGCGGAGTCCGGTCGGAGAGCGCCCAGTTGAAGTCATCCTCGAACAGTCTCAGAAGGCCGACTCCGTTCTCAATCTGACCGAATGCCTCGTATTCCTCGTATCCCGGAAGCGGAACGCCTGCCAGAAGATACCATTCGTCGGACAGAAACGCGAATCTGGTCCCCATTTTTCGGAGACATTCGTCCCTGATCTCCGAGACGAGCATGATGACATCCATTGCCTCTTCCGCCGTATACGGGCGCAGCGCGTGAAGTCCTTCCCGGAACCGGGTCAGTCCTACCGGCACAATTGCCACGGATCCGCAGCCGGGATACAGGCTCTTCAGGTCTTCCAGCGTCTGCATCAGAACGGGACCGTCGTTCATGCCAGGGCATAGCACCACCTGGATATGAAACCGGATTCCCGCGTCGCGCAGCTTTTTCAGCCGCTCCATGATATTCCCGGCAAACCGGTTGCACATGAGCTTTCTGCGGACTTCCGGATCAGTCGCGTGAACGGAAATATACAGCGGGCTGACCTTCCGCCGGATGATCCGGTCGAGTTCCTCGTCGGACACGTTTGTCAGCGTGATGTAATTTCCCATGATAAAGGACATGCGCCAATCGTCGTCCTTGAAGGAAAGGCTTGGCCGCATTCCTTTCGGCATCTGGTCCACAAAGCAGAACACACAACTGTTTCTGCATGTGCGTATCTCGCTCATGAGGGAGGTCTCGAACTGCAGTCCGAGGGGATCCATCGAATCCTTCCGGATCCGGAACGTTTCGGTCCCTTTGCCCGCGCGCTCCGTCACGACCGTAAGATCCTCGGAAGCGCACAGATACTCGTAATCCACGAGATCGAGCACGGGTTCTCCGTTGATGGATAAAAGCAGATCGTCCGCGAGGATCCCGGCCTTTTCCGCACAGGATCCGGCGTCAACCGATATGATTTTCTGCTTTCTTTCCATACTCATAGCAATTTCAGTATATCAGCGGAACGGAGAAAAGACAATTCAAGGCGCCGAAAGGGGGCCCCGTTATGAGTTTCCAGAAGTATGTCCGCTGTTCGGTTCCTTTTCTGTGAGTCGCTTTTGTGGTAAGATACGGTCAGAATCCATCGAAAAGGAAAAACGTTATGGCAATTACGGATACTGAAATCAAACGGATCAACGAACTCGCAAGGAAATCCCGCACGCCGGAGGGGCTTACTGAAGAGGAAAAAGCCGAGCAGGCAGCGCTTCGCGCGGCGTATGTTGCCGCGTTCAGAGAGTCGCTGAAAAGCGCGCTGGACTCCACCGTGATCCAGGAGCCGGACGGCACCCGCCACAGACTGACGCAGAAAGAGGATCCCGTCGTTCACTGAATCACGGGGCAAATATCAGACCGGGGAAACCTTTCAACCGATAAACAGCAGCTGTCCCGTCAAGGACAGCTGCTGTCTGTTTGCATTCAATTTCCTGTTCCGGATCAATACATGCCGCCCATGTCCGGTGCAGCAGGTGCCGGAGCCGGAGGAGTCGGGATGTCCGCGACCAGGCTCTCGGTGGTCAGGATCATGGCTGCCACGGAGGCCGCGTTCTGGAGAGCGCTTCTCGTAACCTTGGTAGGATCGACGATACCGGAGTCGGTCATCATGCCGAACGTGCCGTTTGCGGCGTTGTAGCCGTAGCCGGGCTTTCCTTCACGCTTGATGTTCTCGACAACGACGGAACCCTCGACGCCCGCATTTGCCGCGATCTGGCGGACAGGTTCTTCGAGCGCGCGGAGAACGATCTGGATACCGGTCTTCTTATCGCCCATCGCGTTCTCTTCCAGTTTTTTGACTTCGCCGAGCACATTCAGAAGCGCTACGCCGCCGCCGGGAACGATGCCCTCTTCGACAGCCGCGCGGGTCGCGTTCAGAGCGTCCTCAATGCGGAGTTTGAACTCCTTCATCTCGATCTCAGTCGCAGCACCGACGGAAATGACCGCTACGCCGCCTGCCAGTTTGGCGAGACGCTCCTGCAGCTTTTCCTTATCATAATCGGAAGTGGTATCTTCGATCTGTTTGCGGATGGATCCGATACGGGCTTTGACGTCCGCGGGATTGCCTGCGCCTTCAACGATGACGGTGTTCTCTTTGTCGACTTTGACCTGGCGGGCTCTGCCGAGCTGCGCGACCGTGGTCTCTTTGAGTTCAAGACCGAGCTCCTCGGAAATGACCTGACCGCCCGTCAGGATCGCGATATCCTGCAGCATCGCTTTGCGGCGGTCGCCGAATCCGGGCGCCTTGACCGCAACGCAGGTGAACGTTCCGCGCAGTTTGTTGACGATCAGGGTTGCGAGTGCTTCACCTTCCACGTCCTCCGCGATGATGAGCAGCTTCTTGCCCTGCTGTGCGACCTGCTCAAGAATAGGCAGGATCTCCTGGATATTGCTGATCTTCTTTTCCGTAATCAGGATGTACGGATTGTCCAGAACAGCTTCCATCTTATCCATGTCGGTCGCCATGTAAGCGGAGCAGTATCCGCGGTCAAACTGCATGCCTTCCACGACATTCAGCTCTGTCTTCATGGTCTTGCTCTCTTCCACCGTGATGACGCCGTCGTTGCCGACTTTTTCCATCGCGTCGGAGATCAGTTCGCCGACTCTCTCGTCACCTGCGGAAATAGCCGCAACCTGTGCGATCGCCTGCTTGCCGCTGACCGGCTTGGAAAGGTCTTTCAGTCCCTTAACCGCAGCTTCTACAGCGGTTTCGATTCCGCGGCGCAGTACCATCGGGTTCGCGCCCGCGGCGACATTGCGCATGCCCTCGCGGACAATCGCCTGCGCGAGCAGAGTAGCAGTCGTGGTTCCGTCGCCCGCCACGTCGTTCGTCTTGGTGGCAACTTCCTTGACCAGCTGAGCGCCCATGTTCTCAAAGGGATCCTCGAGCTCGATTTCTTTCGCGATCGTAACGCCGTCGTTGGTGATCAGCGGAGCACCGAATTTCTTGTCGAGCACGACATTGCGGCCTTTCGGTCCCAGTGTGATCTTAACTGTATCTGCAAGCTGGTTCAGACCGGATTCAAGAGCACGTCTTGCGTCCTCACCGTATTTCAACTGTTTTGCCATATCTGTATCCTCCTGAATGAATTATTCCACAACCGCAAGAATGTCGCTCTGACGGACGATGATGTACTCCTGACCGTCCAGTTTGACTTCCGTGCCGGCATATTTCGAATAGATGACCTTCTCGCCTTTCTTCACGTACATTGCCACCTCTTTGCCGTCTACCATTCCGCCGGGGCCGACAGCAATGATCTCCGCGGTCTGCGGTTTCTCCTTTGCTGTGCTGGCGAGGATGATGCCGCCCTTTGTGACCTCTTCCGCCTCAAGGCTTTTGAGAACTACACGGTCTGCCAATGGTTTGAGTTTCATATCAACTATGCCTCCTTGCAAATAATAACTTATAAAACCGTTTGTTAGCACTCATATCAGTCGAGTGCTAACCACCTTCCTTATTATATCCACCGGCCTTCTGATAGTCAATCTCGAAATTCAACAGAAATGTGAATTCTTTCTCCCCCCGTTCCGGCGGTAATAAAACCTCCCCTGCCTCAGTCTGAAAAAGACTGCTCCGCGGTTCATTTCTTTTTTCTGCCCGATCCAAACGCTGCGGACGGTGCATGTTGGTCGGCCCGAAGAAACAGCGCCGTCATGGTAAAAAAGCAGGAAAATAATGCTTGCAATCCTCTTCTCTATGTACTATAATCCTAATGTTTGAGCATTTAGATACTGATACAGGGGGTGAATGGGTTTTGGCAAACATCAAGTCCGCTTTGAAACGGGTTAAGGTATCCGAGAAGCAGAATCTCCGCAACCGTATGGAGAAATCCGCTATGAAGACCGCTATCCGTCGTTTTGATGAGGC
>JAFPXU010000153.1 GCA_017394605.1 Clostridia bacterium
AGACCTACGCGGACTACGCCATCAATTTCCAGGCCCGCATCGCGCTGTCTCCCTCCATCCGCTTCGGTCTGGGCGGCGTGCTGTTCCTGTATGTGCTGCAGCCGCTGTTCGAAAAGATCTGCGAGAAGCTGGGCCCGAAGAGAGTCAAGACGCTGGCAATCGTTTTCCTGGTGATGTTCGCCGTGGACATCGTCTACACAGTCTTCCTGAAGAAATGACCAAATACTTTTTTCCCAACAACGACCGCAGAGCTTTCGCGTCTGCGGAAATCGGTTCCCTATTAACGGTTCCGCTTCTCGATGAGGCCGGAAAACCTGTCCGTCTTTCTTTTCGCGTGACCCGCAGCGCGCTGCTCGGGTCATGGCGGTGGATCTACGGGCAGGCGCTCGGCATGCCGGAAAACAGCTATTACCAGATCGAATTCAAGCTAAATCTGAAAGATCCTCAGAAAGACAGCGCGGAGATGTTTCTCCAGGCGCCGCCTTTGCATTTCTAACCGAGAAAGAAAGATATCCATGAACAGATATATCTTTGTCAGCTATTCTCATCAGGACCAGCGAACTGTCCGCGGCATCGCGGACCGGCTCGAACGTAGCGGCTACAGCATTTGGTACGATCGCGACATCCAGCCCGGTTCGTTGTGGGATGACATGATCAAAAGCAAATTGAAAGATTCCGCCGTCGTTCTTATGTTCATCTCCCGCAATTTCGTGAGATCGGACTACTGCCGGCTGGAGCTGAAACTGGCGCTGGAACAGAAAAAAACCATCGTTCCGCTGTATCTGGACGGAACGAAATTCGAGGAAGATCTTCAGCAGCAGATCGACCGCATACAGAACATCTCGCTCTCGCCCACGGCCTACGACGAATGCCTGCAGAGGCTGCAGAAACTGGATCCGATCCAAAAGTGTCTCGGCAAATTCAGCGCCACGCCGCCCGGCCCCGACCGGGAGTATTATTCCAACGGTTCCGTTATCAACCGCGTTACGTTCAATTCCATCAAAAACCACCCGGCATACGGAGATGAAAAGCATTTTTTGCGCGTAAAAATGCCGGGAAGCGATACCTTTTCACCCTATGCTTCTATCAAACTGCGCCCCGGACAGATCTATGAATTCGAACTGCTGATCCACAACAATGCCACAGACGCGCAGAAGGGCGGAGCGGGGAGCACACGCATCGCGGTCCATCTGCCGGAATACGTCCGCCCAAGCAGAATGAGCGAGATCCTGGCGGTTTTGTCTTCTGTCAACGCCTCCCCGGCACAGATCTGGAGCGGTATCGAGATCCACAGCGAAAAGACGCTTTTTCTGAACTTCGTCGACGCCTCCGCCGTCTATCACTGCAGCGGCGCCTGCGACGGGCTAAAACTGAGCACGTCCTTTATCGAGACCGACCACGGTTTTTACGTGGGCCTGGACCGGTTCGACGGAACTGTTCCTGCCGGCGCTCTCTGCCGGGTCACGTTCCAGGTGCGGGCAGCCGAGGAAAGCGGCGAGATCGGATACAGCAAGAGGATACAGACGGACAACGGTTTGCCGGAAGGGCACGTAAGACTGGGCGAGATCTTTACCGTGCGGACCGAATTCAGAAATCTGGGCACGTTCGATTTCCGGAACGTATGCATCTGGGAGACCTTCCCGGAAGGAATGGAACTGGTCCCCGGCACGACCGTTCTGAGAAACGGCGCGCATCCGGACGGACTGAAAATGAAGGATATTATCCACAAGAACGGATTCAATACCGGGCTTTACGGATCCCACGCGAACGCGATCATCACCTATCAGGCGAAGTTCGTTTCCGGTTCCGGAAAGAAGTTGCTCAGCGGCCACGTCGCGCACGAATCCGGCAGGTCCAATTATTCCTTGCCCGTCTTTGTCGAACCATGATCTGCAGCGGTAAATAATGCTTTAAACTTATAGATCCAACATGAACACAGACAACTATCAAATGATCTTCAAACGGAAGTCCTTCCATCTGTTCCGCAGCGTCGGTTCGGAAAAGCTGGCTCCGGAAGAATTGAAGGAGATCGAGGAGGCTTATGCAGCCTTCGAACCTCTCTATGCGGATCTCCGCACCGCCATCCGCATCGTGCCTGCGGCGAAGGTCAATTTCAAAAGGGACGCGGAGTATTGCATCCTGCTCTACAGCGAAAAGAAGGACAACTATCTGATGAACGCCGGCTATATCGGCGAGCAGCTCGACCTGTACCTGGTCAGCCGCAACATCGGCACGCTGTGGTTCGGCATCGGTAAGCCGGATATCGCAAGTTACGACGGCCTGGATTTCGTCATCATGATCGCGATCCGCAAGGTCAGCGACGAAACAAAGTACCGGAAAGACATGTTCAAGTCCAAACGCAAACCTTTGGAAGAGAT
>JAFPXU010000154.1 GCA_017394605.1 Clostridia bacterium
CATTCTTGTACTGACGGTGCTGACTTGCATTCTCGCAAGTAAGATATGGGCATCTGAAAAAGCAAACCATGCTTGACCGCACTGTCTTTTCTTATCCCGTTCGCACAAGAATCAAAATGCAGTATAATGAAAGCGCTGATTGTCGATAAAACAGCGGGGGAAAAAGAAATGACCGAACATGAAAACCGAATCAGCGAAGATCCGTCAGGATTTATTCCACTGGCAGATTTTGTCCCCGGGATCATCCAGGAAATCCGATATTATTCTACCTATAACTTTATCGGGGACAGGATCAATGGGTATGAAGAGCCCTGCGCGCTTATCACGCGTGAAGCTGCCCGTGCCCTTCAGGCGGTTAGCAACGAAATGAATGTTGCCGGCTACCGTTTGAAGGTGTTTGATGCTTACCGTCCCGTACGTGCTGTCAAGCATTTTGTTCTTTGGGGAATAGAAGATCTGGATCTGCGCATGAAGCCGTTCTTTTATCCGGAACTGGACAAACAGGATCTTTTCAAAAAAGGATACATCGCAAGTCTGTCCAGCCACAGCAGAGGAAGCACAGTCGATTTGACGCTTCTTAATATGAATACGGGAAAAGAAGTCGACATGGGGAGCCCCTTCGATCTGTTCAGTCCTGTGTCGCATCCGGATTGCAGGGATGTCACGGATGAACAGTTTGAAAATAGAATGACGCTCCAGAAGGTTATGATTCGGAACGGATTCCATCCGATTGACTGCGAATGGTGGCATTTTACGCTTGAAAATGAACCCTATCCGGATACGTACTTTGATTTCCCGGTTTCTTCCGCATATTTGAAACGATAGGCTGACCGATGTCTCGCGGCGGAAAAAAAACGATCTTCATATTATTCTGCGTTCTTTTGCTCACGGTATCGTCCGCAGCATGTCTTCATGTACGAAAAACCCATCCGGTTACCGCTTTCATCTCAGGTGACGGATCGAAAAAAATAACGGTCTATCAGCTTGGCGATCCGGATTTTCCATATGGAAATACTCTGTGCCGGTTAATCCTCTCCGTGAATGAACGGACATGCGGAAGCTTTGATATCGCCGTGCGCAATGACGGTGTCAGTGTCCGCGCTGACAACTATCGTGTTTCGTGGGAAGGCTCCTATGCTTCCGTCACGGTCAGCGGAGACGAACAGGAAGATGAGATCGTTCGCTTCGGCTATGACGGACGCATACAGACCGAAGCCCGCGAACCCTGAGTCCTGCCCTGTCAGTGTCTTGCGTTTCTGTTCATTCCGTTTCCGAATCCGGCTCGCGAATCTATCAGGAGGACCATCAGATGAATATTCCGATTGAGGAAATCCGCTTCGAAGGCGGTACCATGAGATTTTTCAGGTTTGGAAAAGGCATAAGAAATCTTGTGATCCTTCCCGGTCTGAGTATACAGAGCGTGATGCAGTCCGCTTCCGCCGTCGAGGAGGAATACCGGATCATGGAAAACGATTTCACTGTTTATGTCTTCGATCGGCGTACCGAACTTCCCCCCGCCTATCCAATAGTGCAAATGGCCTCCGATACGGCTAAGGCAATAACGGCGCTCGGTCTTCGTAACACTTTTCTCTTTGGTGCTTCACAAGGCGGAATGATTGCGATGGTTCTGGCGATTGAATATCCAGAGCTGGTTCAGAAACTGGTGTTGGGATCCTCTTCCTCCCGTATGGATCCATCAGGGTTCGCCGTTCTGCAAAGATGGATCCGTCTTGCGGAAAACGGATGTACGGAAGCCCTGTACCTTGATTTCGGAAAAAGTCTTTATCCTTCTCAAGTTTTCTTGCAGGTAAAAGACAGCCTAATCACCGCAGCAAAAGCCGTGACCGGTCATGATCTCCGGCGTTTCGTCACTCTGTCCAGAGGTATGGAAAACTTTGACGTCACAGACCGGCTTGACGCGATCCAGTGCCCTATCTTGGCAATCGGTTCCGCCGATGATGCGGTTCTCGGCCCTGACGCCATATGCGGTATTACGGAGAAACTGAAGGACAAGTCGGGATTTCAGTCCTATGTGTACGACGGATATGGACATGCCGCGTTCGATACTGCGCCGGATTATCAGGAAAGAATCCTCCGGTTTTTCCTTGAAAGCTGACCGTCCGCCGATTATAACCGAACTCTCTCCTCCGCTAAACGGCTTCACTATTATCTGATGCTGCGATATATTGGTTGTAATCTACTCATCAAGGCAGGTTAAGTCATGCGCTATCCAAATTTTCTGAAAGACAATGATACCATCGGATTCATTGCTCCGTCCTTCGGATGTAGCACGGAACCATACAGAACTTGCTTCGAGGAGGCACAGCGGGTGTTCCGAAAAAAAGGCTATTCTCTGATGCTGGGTCCAAACTGCTATGAGGCAATGGGGATAGGCAAGAGCAATACCGCGGAAGCTTGCGGAGCGGAGGTCAATGATTTTTTCCTGCGCAGGAATTGTGATGTAATACTAACCACCGGCGGCGGTGAAACCATGTGCGAAGATCTTCCTTTTATCGATTTCGAAGCGATCAAGAATGCTCCGCCCAAGTGGCTGATGGGATTCTCCGACATTACAAACCTTACTTTTACACTGACGACCCTCTGCGACACCGCATCCATCTATGGTCCCTGCGTCTCCGCCTTCGGCATGCGTCCCTGGCATCAGGCAGTCAATGATGCCTATCTGATTCTGCGCGGCGAAAAGAAAACCGTCTCCGGTTACCCGGGCTGGGAACTTGAATCTCTAAAAACGGAAGATAATCCTCTTGTTCCTTATCACATTACGGAGCCACCATCCATCAAGATCTGCACTTCGGATCCGGCACATATGAGTGGTCGGCTTTTGGGAGGATGTCTTGACAGTCTCGCCGTTTTATGCGGAACCCCGTTCGACCGGGTAAAAGAATTCAACAGAAAATACTCGTCGGATGGAATTATATGGTTCATGGAGGCATATGACCTGTCTCCTTTTGACATGCGCAGAGTTCTATGGCAGCTGGACAGCGCGGGCTGGTTTAAAAACGCATCCGGTTTTCTGTTCGGAAGATCCGTTCGTTTTGGGGAGTCCGTCATGGGGTTGGATTTCTATTCCGCCGCAGAAAGCATTCTTGACAAATATAATGTTCCGATTCTGATGGATCTGGATATCGGCCACCTTTCCCCCATGATGCCGCTGATCTGCGGCAGTCTTGCAACCGTTTGTGCGTCCGGCCGGTCCATTTCGATTGATATGAATCTGATTTAACTTCGATTCTTTTGACAGCTGCAGGGATGCCGGATAAAGGTTCAATCTCCGGCAGCGCTGTTTCAAGACGAGCATTCCATTGGATAATGATGAAAAATGAGATTAACCGAAAACTCATCAGGACGGCTTTCCGTGACTCCCTTCCGGTCATGGCTGGCTATCTTGTGCTTGGCTTCGGGTTCGGAATGATACTGAAATCAAAGGGGCTCGGAATCGGCTGGGCATTCCTGTCAAGCACTTTCATCTTTGCCGGAGCCATGCAGTTCGTTCTGATTTCGCTTCTCAGCGAGGGCGCCTCGCTTCTCGCCATCGCCGTCTCCACACTGCTGGTAAATGCACGTCATCTGTTTTATGGCATCTCCATGATCGACCGTTACCGGGACACCGGTCCTGTCAAACCGTACCTGATCTGTTCTCTGACGGACGAAACTTTTTCTCTTGTCTCCACGGACCGCCACAATCTTGAAAAGACTGAAAAAACTGCCTATTATTTCCTCGTTTCCGTTATGGATCAGTGTTACTGGGTTACCGGAAGCGTGCTTGGAGCCGTCGCCGGAACACTGGTCAAAATCAATACGACCGGGATGGACTTTGCTCTTACCGCGCTGTTCCTGACCATTGTGATCGATCAGTGGAGGAGCGGGAAGCATCATATTTCCACACTGCTCGGACTCATGATCAGTATCGTTTGTCTCGTAATATTCGGTAATGACGGTTTCCTGATTCCGGCCATGCTGCTGATCACGGCCTCTCTTTTTCTGGTACGCAGAAAGGAGGAGCCGCATGAATGAATCCTATGTCCTGGCAGGCGTTGCTGTCTGCGCAGCGGTAACCATGCTGATCCGGGCACTTCCCTTTCTGGTTTTCAAATCCGAACGCAGCACGCCCGCATGGGTGAGTTATCTCGGCTCCGTCCTCCCCTATGCTATCATGTCCATGCTGGTCGTGTACTGTCTGAGGGACATCCGCATTTCTTCTCCAACTTACGGACTTCCCGAACTGATCAGCTGCGCCGTTGTCGCAGTTCTGCATATCTGGAAAAAGAACACGCTTTTGAGCATCGTCTGCGGAACCGTGACCTATATGCTCCTTGTTCAGTTGGTTTTTATATGAATCGATATTTGGAGAACAACTATGTTTCTGATAGGCAACCATCTCTCATCCTCCTCCGGTTATATGGCAATGGGCCGAGCAGCGCAGAAGCTTGGCGCTAACACTTTCGCTTTTTTTACCCGGAATCCCCGTGGAGGAAAGGCAAAACCAATAGACCAGGAAGATATCAGCGCTCTTGTATCATTCCTCAACGATCAAGAATTCGGCAAGCTTGTCGCGCACGCCCCATATACGATGAATCTCTGCTCAGACAAACCAGATATACGCGGATTCGCGTCCGACATGCTGAAAGACGACCTTCGGCGAATGGAATATCTTCCCGGAAACTACTATAACCTCCATCCCGGTTCTCATGTTGGTCAGGGAGCAGATGCCGGAATCCGACTGATAGCGGACGCGCTGAACGATTCCATGTTCGTCGGCATGCATACCACCGTTCTGCTGGAAACCATGTCCGGAAAAGGGAGCGAAATCGGAAGCTCCTTTGAAGAGCTGTGTTCCATTCTGGACCGCATTGCGTTACCCGAACAAATCGGAGTCTGTCTGGACACCTGTCATGTATGGGACGCCGGTTACGACATCGCAAACCATTTGGATAAGGTACTGGACCGTTTTGACAGAATCATCGGTCTTTCCCGCTTGAAAGCGGTGCATTTGAACGACAGCATGAATCCATGCGGAACAAAAAAAGACCGGCATCAGAAGCTCGGTCTCGGTTGCATCGGAAAAGATGCGCTCAAAGCTGTTGTCAGGCATCCGTCGCTGCAGGGGCTTCCTTTCATTCTGGAAACTCCGAACGATGACGCCGGTTATGCGGAGGAAATTCGCACAGTGCGGGAATGGGCCACCGAATAAAAGCCGGTGTGCTATTCTCTGCCGCTTTCCTCTTCCTGCTCTTCATATTCCACCGTAACGATATGCGCTTTTTCCAGGACATCGATGATTTTGTCAATAATTCTCTTCATATTCGTCTCTCTCCTCTCAGATTATCCTCTCCAGAACGGGTAGATCACTTTTCCGTATATCACCGCGTCGCTGTATTCCGTAATCGGTCTGGGCGGGTATTTTTTGTTGCGTGAAACAAGAAAAACACCGTCGTCCGTTACGCAGTATTCCTTAACAAGCAACGTACCATCCAAATAGAAAACCCCGATGTTTCCGTTCTCAAGCGTCTGCTGCCGGTGCACCCAGATTTTTTCCCCATTCTGAATGGCCGGCTCCATGCTGTCACCGGATACGATCAGTCCGAATGTCGCCGTCTGCGGAACGTCCTCCGGAACATATTCCATCTCGTATGACGCGTCACCGTTTTCAGCAAGCTGTCCCAGTCCGGCAGAAATCCTCAGATCGTATACCGGAAGCTGTCTGGTTGAAAATTTCAGTACTTTCCTCTCTGGAACGGGTTCCGCAGGACTATACCTTCCGGAATCGATCAAAAGCTGCCGGTAATCTTCCAGTTTATTCAGCCCTTCCCGGTTCAGTCCGACCGATTGTCCCGAAAGATTCCCCTCCGAGAACACCGCATTCACATCCTTGACCGAGTATATCTTGCACAGCCCAATGAACTGTTCCAGATTCGGATTGTTATATCCGTGTTCCCAGCGGCTTACCTGTGTGTTTGCGGTTTCGATCCCCATTTCATTCAGCAGCCGTGTTACATCCCGCTGCTGAAATCCCTGCTTTAAGCGAAGCGCTTTCAGTACTGACTCATACGTTTTCATTGCCGTTCTCCTTTAAGAACAGGATATCGCATCACATGCGGTGATTCAATCAAAAATCCTATTATTTAATATTTTTTTCATATTTTTTATTTGATATTAGGATTTTTTCCGCAATCAGCAACATCCGGCTATGAAAAAAGCCCCTGCAGTCACGCAGGAGCTTTTCCTTTCCAGAATCAGAATTTGTGTCCGCCGCCTCCGCCGTGGAAACCGCCACCGCCGGAACTGTGGAAGCCGCCTCCTCCGGAGCTATGGAAACCGCCTCCGGAACTGTGATGCGATCCGCCTCCCCCGGAGCTGCCGCCGGAACTGATCGGGCTGTAGGTCCGACGCTTGCTGACAAGATTTGCCGCCGTCGCTCCCGCAGCAAAGGTTACCGCCGCCGCAGTAATAAGCTCCGTATCCGTTGCCTCTCCCGGCGTCGCGAACTTGTTCGCAACCTCAAAGCATACGACCATTCCTATGATAATGGCAAGCAGCGCATTGCAGATATACTTCATGGGCTGCGCGATCCTTTCGCCGCGCATCAGCGACACGCACTGGCTGAACACCTTATCCGCTGTTCCCGCGTAATCTCCACGGGACGCCATGGTATACACATTGTCAACCACGGTCAAGGACTTCGCGTCGGTGATCACGTCGTGAACCTTGCCGTCGCTAACAGCCAGATACAGTTCCCGGTTCTCCATGTCGATCAGGAACGCCACGCCGGTATGATTCTTGAAATGATCATAATAGAAGCTCTCGGCAAATGCCTTTGCGGAGCTCTTCGGGTTGTTGGATATGGTTTTCAGCCCACAGTCCCCGTATTCTGTCATCCCAATCATGGTTTCGAGAACAGCCCGCTCTTCCGCATCGGTCAGAAGATCTGCATCGTCCTCGATCAGCGCGCTGAATCCCGTATCGTTGTTGGTGTAGCCATCCGCTTCCGCGAGTGCAGATCCGGAAAGAAGGAGTATCGATACCATTGTCAAAATGAAAACACGCAGCTTACGCATTTTCATCACCTCCTCTCGCATTCAGATGAGGAAGCTTTCGTGTCGTCAGCAGATTCTGCTGGCGAATGATATCATAAAACGACCAGACGATCAGCAAGAACGCCACGCCTGCCGCTATGTAGTAATAGTAGTCATCCGTCGGCTGCAGGAAGAGCATCAGCACGGCGATTCCGACCGCCACGATCTGCTTGAACAGGTATCCTGATTTATAGCCGGATTTCGCTTTGACAGTCGTTCCTTTCTTCTGAACTCCCGCTTTTTGATTGAACCAGTTCCCTACCTTTCTGGTAATGAAAATCGTGATAACAATGTATCCGCCTAACGCGGAAAGCGCGAACGTGTCCGAAATATCGACATCCAGCACGGATGCGATCCCGCCCACAAGCATCATGCATACCGCGAACATGACAATCCACAATCCGATCTGTGTCAGCCTTTTCAGTACAAGTATCAGCGTTTTATTGGACTTTTCCGGAACCCTGGCCTGTGCGGCAGCCTCCTGCCATTTCTTGTCCACCGGAACTTTCCCGGCCGCTTTTTTGCCTTTATCGTCCAGAAACATTTCTCTCGCGTACACCTTGTTCAGCTGCCTGTTGGAGATGATATAGCTGAGAAGCGCGAGAACCGTTGAGGCAAGAAGCATCTTGAACGGAGTCGGCGTGAAAAACAGGTTCAGAAGGATAAAGACCGGAACAGCAATGATCAGGGCCCCGAGCAGGTATTTTTTAAAATCGATCGGGATCTCCGCAGCGGCTTTCCCCGTTTCGCCGTTGACGACCGCGTAGCTGATTCTGTCACCCTTTTTATTCCTTACCGACATGAACCACACGGGGAAAAGAGCTGATTTGGAAGAGTCCGTATAATGGATTGCCTTCTTCAGATCCGTCCGGTTCACGCTGTACTTGCTGTAGTTAAACTGCTTCTGTATCTGGGAGGCGATATTATCCACCGCCACCTCCTTCGCGTCTTCCCTGTACACGTCCGGACTGATGTCTCCCGCGTCGGCATAGTATCCGCTCAAATATGCCGGATCAAAATCCACCGCGTGATCTTTCGGACGGAACGGTGCGATCGCGTCGCTCAGATTGTCAGCAAACCCCGACGACGCATCAAAGGAAATGCCTTCAAACGATGCCTTTACCGGAGACTTGATTTCATACGTGGATTTTTCGATGTAGTCCCCGTTCCTGGTCTCCGTCACTCCCCTGACTTTGAATTCCTCGTCGGTCTCCATCGAATAGACCCAGTAGGGCATATAAATGCCTCTGAATTTTTCGATAACGCTTTCATTTTTCAGATCATTCGGTGCGAAAAGCGCTTTTTTCACCAATCTGCGGTAGGATTCCTCGCCTTCCTTTTTCCCGATTCTGAACGGTATGACCATGTCCGGTTTTTCCTGCTCGGACGCGCGGCCTTCAAGGATAACAGAGGTCCCGCAATAGCTGCAGAAAGTCGCAACTGTTTCTTCTGTGCTGAGAATCTCCGCTCCGCACTGCGGACACGTGAAGATAGTCGCGGTATAATACCCTTCCTGTTCAGATGCTTCCGCTGCCTTTGGCGCGTGGTATTCCTTTGGATCCAGAACTTTGTCGCAATACCGGCAAACCAGTTTCTGCTTCTCCGGATCAAATTTCATATCCGCTCCGCAGCCGGGGCAAATAATCATGTCGTTAGGCTCCTTTCCCGTACGCGGATAATCCGGTACGTATCAATTAATATCAAACGTCTTCCGATACCAGCAATTTCTGAGCGGACTGATGCGTTCCTAGAACCCAGATATAATCCCCTGTTCCGAGAATCAGATCCACATCCGGCTGAACAAGCGGAAGCCCGTTCCGCTGTACCCCCAGTATGATACAGTCATACTTCTCACGTATTCCCGTATCGCGGATCGTCCGGTTGGAAAAACCCGAACCCTTGCCGACCTCAATGGCATACGTATACAGATCGTGAATATCATCGTCCTCCGTGTGGACATACTCGCGCAGCGTCGGCGCGGACTCGTCACTTTCATTCCCGGTAACGATACGGAAGTTTTTTATCTGATCAGGTTCCCCAACGACATACAGCATATCCCCGGCGGAAACGGTATCGGTTCCGGAAGGCATGGTAATATATCCGTCTTTCCTTGCGATTTTGACCACGTTGATCCCGAACCGTCTTCCCCATCCGAGTCTGTTCAGGGATTCGTTCTTGATTTCTTTCGGACATGGAACCGAATCGATAAGAAGTTTTTCGTCCAGCCATTCCGTTGTCTTTCCGTCCGCCCCGCTGTCCAGAAGCCGCTCGTTCAGATTTGCAAGAAACCGCGCCTTGACCGACAGGTACAGAGAAGAGATCCAGCCCATTCTGGACGCAATAAAAATCGTCAGGATAATAATCGGAAGCAGATACAGCCCGTGCATGCCGATGATCCAGACCAGAGGGAAGAAAGCGATGATCGCTATCAAAAGGAACCGGAAGACCGTCAGCGCCATAAGCGGCAAACGGTTCTGTCTTCCCGTAACCCAGAGCGTTGTAAACAGAGTGGAATGCGTGTCGATCATAGGTCTGACGAACAGAGCAATTCCAAAGTACACCGCGATGATGGAGATCACCTTGCAGATTGCAATCGACGAAATCACTTTCTGAAGCATTGGGTAAAGAACGAAAACTCCGATCACGGATATCCCCGCCATGATCACGCCATACAGGAGCGTTACCCTTGCATACTGTTTCAGATAGGCTGCCCAGTCATTCTCACCCGAATCCGCGTCGGAATCAGAATCCTCCGTGTACCGGTTCAGTTTTGAAGTCATTTTTTTCGGCAGTATCCTGGTAATCAGTGTCAGAATCCTGTCTGAATGCTTGATAAAAAACGGCGTTGTTAGGGTCGTAATGACCGATACGGAAATGATGATCGGATATATAAACTCTTCCATGACCCCCAGGGACATTCCCAGTGACGCGATAATAAAGGCAAACTCGCCGATCTGAGCAAGTGAGCATCCGCAGTGAATTGCGTTGGATAGAGACTGCCCGGCAAGAAGAACCCCAAGAGAGGAGAAAAACAGTTTCCCAAAGATTGCCACGACCGTAACGATCAGGATCGGAACGATGTACTTCACGACCATTGAAGGATCCAGCATCATTCCCACTGACATGAAGAAAACGGCGCCGAACAGGTCTTTTACGCTTCCCGTCAGGTGCTCCACCTTTTCCGCATGAACCGTTCCCGCAAGCAAAGACCCGGCCATAAAGGCGCCCAGCGCTGATGAAAAACCGAGCGCGTCGGCAAGAAGCACCATTCCGAAGCAGATCCCGAGGGAACCGATCAGCGTCATCTCGTCGTTCATGACCGGAGAGAACAGTTTCATGATCGTCGGAATCAGGAAGATGCCGATCAGCAGCCACAGTGCAAGATACATCACCATGAATCCAAGCCGCAGCGCCAGCGCCCCTCCCGAAATACTTTGGCTGACGGAAACGGTAGACAGAACGATCATCATGAAAATCCCTGCAATATCCTCCACGACCAGCGTTCCAAATACCATCTGCGCATAGCGTTCTTTCGCAACACCCAGCTCATCAAACGCCTTGATGATGATCGTCGTGGAACTCATGGACAGCATGCCGCCCAGGAAAATGCATTCCATGGTCTCCCAGCCGAGCGCTTTACCGACAAAATAGCCGAGCAGCAGCATGCCGCCCACTTCCGTAAGCGCAATAACAAGACCCATCGCCCCGACCTTCAGAAGTTTGTGAAGATTAAACTCGAGACCGAGTCCGAACATCAGGATAATGATGCCTATTTCGCTCCATGTACGGATTGCCGTCTCATCCGCGACGGTAAAGAAAAGCGGCATATAAGGCCCGATCAGGAATCCTGCAACGATATAGCCAAGGACGAGCGGTTGTTTGATCCTCCGAAACAGAACCGTAACGACCGCGGCCGTCAGCAACATAATCGCAAGATCTGAAATCAGTGTCGGCAGATGCATATCATTCTCCCGGAAAGCGGAATGCTTTTTTCACTTTCTTTTCCCAAAATCAACATCAAAATCCACAAGATACTCATCATCGATCAGGAGATAATTACAGCCGTGCTTCTGACACGCTTTCAGGTTCTCCTCGTTGTCACGGATCAGCTCTTCTCTGTCAAGGTCAGAATCGTCCAACCTTTTTTCTATCCCGTCTGCATATTTAATGATATCAGAATAGTTGTTTTCTATATAGCGCGTTGTCATGATCAGGCAGCAGTCCCGGATATAGGGAAGATACTGCTCGCTGAAATCCTTTTTCCAGTCAAACGGAATATAAACGCCCTCCACGATCAGATTCTGGTGATTCTCCACTGCGGTCTTGATCATTTCGAGTACAATCGGCCAGAGATAGGCTGTCAGTTTTTCCTGACTGTCATCCGCTGTCAGATCCGTATTTCCGCTCCTGATGAGCCCCATCTTCAAATGGTCAATGGACAGATACGGTATGTCGTACTTTTCAAGCAGCTTCTGGGCAAGCACTGTCTTTCCGGTATGAGATGCTCCCGAAATCAAAATGATCATTTTGTTTCTTCCTCCATGTAGTCGTCTTTAAAATCTTTTCCGCTGCGGTGTAGAACATCCTGAACATCCCTGATCGCTCCGCCGATATCATGATTAACAAGAATCGCGCGCTCTCCAATCTGTTCGGGACATACGGCGTCTTCCATATTGATGCTCGAATATACCCATTTCGGATTGCCGGCAGTCATCCGCCAGAACGGGTACTTAATGATCCCCGGCGTATTATAGCCGACCCCAAGTTCCAGCAAGAGAATCCTGTCGCCGGCATGTCTTCGCAAGAACATCTCGTATCTCGCCGCCATTCTCTTCCATTCCGCGCCTTCAACAAATGTAGAATCGTTCCGAAGGTGCATCCTGAGCGGCTTTCCGCATTCCGGACATACAGGAAGCAGTTCGGGCGGGATACGCATATCTTTCTGCTTTTCCACCATCTCGCGAATGGTTTCCATATTGCTGTACGTTTTTGTACAGCACGGCACTGAGCATTGAAACAGTCCAAGATCTCCCTGGGTACAGAACACCTTGCTTCCCTCGAAGCCCGCCTTCAGAAAGCAGTGGTCCGTATTGGTAGACAGCACAAAATATTCGCGGTCACGGACTAATTCCAGCAGTTCACGGTAGACCGGTTTCGGCGGATCCATGTAGCGGTTGATCCAGACGTGCCTGCTGAAGTACGCCCAGTACTCCTCTCTTGTCGGAAAGGGAAAGAATCCGCCGGAAAAAATGTCTGTAAAATGGTATTTTTCAATGAAATCCGCAAAATACCGATGGAAGCGCTCCCCGGAATAGGTAAACCCCGCCGAAGTCGAAAGCCCGGCTCCGGCACCGATCAGAACCGCATCGGCATTCTCAAGAATTTCAGCGATTTTTCTTATCTGCTCCGAGTAAGCTCCGGTAGATCTGATCGTCCTGATCGCTGAACACATTGAATATCACCTCTATTGAACCTCTGTGCTCTCGCACGGTATCCACTGCGATCTCCGCCGCAGGCAGATGCGGAAACCCGAATACTCCGGTAGAGATGCAGCAGAACGCAACACTTCTCACTCCGTTTTCCCTTGCCTTCGCAAGGCAATTCCGATAGCAGTCCGCCAGCAGTTTTCTGGCTTTTTCCGTAAGGTTCCCCCGTACGATCGGACCGACCGTGTGAAGAACATACTTGCACGGGAGATTGTATGCTTTCGTAATCTTGGCTGTTCCGGTCGGTTCCTCATGGCCTTGACGCTCCATAATGAGGCCGCAGTCTCTTCTCAACTGAATTCCCGCAAAGGTATGAATGCAATTGTCAATGCATGCATGGCACGGAACATAGCACCCGGTCATCCCGCTGTTTGCAGCGTTCACGATTGCGTCGCATCGCAGTCTTGTGATATCTCCCTTCCAGAGATAAATACCGTCTTCCACGGGGTTCAAGTCTGAAAAATCCGTGATTCCGTCTTCCCGTATCCTCTCCTGAAGATACGAATCCTGTACCTCCAGAAACGCCTCATCGATGTCGCCGGGCATCCGGACATTCATCAGCGACCGCAGAAGCCGCCTCTGCCCGTCTTCCTGATCCGGAATCCCGATTACCGTTCCGTCCTTCCTTTCCTGAAGGAGCCTTCGTATGAGATAAAGTCTTCTTTCCTTCTGATTCACAGCCGTCATCTCCTGATTAACAGTATACACGAAAATCTGACTGTCTGCGCCGCACAGTAAAAAGAGGCCCGAGGGCCTCAAAAGATATGTTAGATTTTTATCAGAATACGCGGCACGCGCAGATGAAATTGTTCTGCCAATAGCTTCCTTCCTTCAGAACGGAGGAAGACTGACGGACTTTCCCGTCGGAGGAACTTGCATCGATCATTCTTCCGCTTCCGAGATAGATCCCTACATGGCCCGAAAAGACCAGTATGTCGCCCCGCTGCGCGCTTGACAGAGACGTAATCCTGGAATACCTTGTCGTAGACGCCCACTGGCTGGATGTCATGTAGTTGCAGCTTACGCCGGCATTCTTCAGACAGTAATAGACGAATCCAGAGCAGTCAAATGTATTCGGCCCCTTTGCGCCGCGGACATATGTGCATCCCAGTTTGCTCTCCGCAATCGCAATTGCCTTCTCCGCGCCTGTCTTATTGGCAATGTTCGCGGCAGTACCACCGCCCGAACTTCCGCCCGAAGAGGATGAGCCTCCCGATGAAGACTGTGTTGCCGGTTTTGTGACTGGTGTACTGGCTTTCCTTGCGGAAGAAGAATTCAGTTTTTTCAGCGTATACGTGTTCAAAATCCCGTCGGCAGTCAGATGATTCTTCTTTTGAAATTCCTTGACTGCGGCAGCGGTCAAGTCCCCGTAATAGCCGGAATCATTTCCGGATTTCAGATAATTCAGTGCGATCAGGCGCTTCTGGGCATTTTTGACGTCCGATCCGGAGTCACCGACTTTCAGGGATTTCCCGGACGCAGCATCGGAAAGGATCGCGTCCCTTGTCAGAGGTCCCAGTGCCCCGTCCACAGTCAGCCCGTTCGCGCGCTGGAAGGACTTAATGGCGGATCTTGTCGTTTTATTGAAAACGCCTTTGACATTCGATTTGCTGGAGATGTACCCGAGTTTGTATAACTTCTCCTGGCACTGCTTGATAACCGGTGCCTCGTCCCCGATTTTAAACGCATTGCCCACAACGTCCTCGTCGTACATCATGCCGAGGGACTTCTCTCCGATTTTTCCGTCCACGCTAAGCTTGTTTTTCTTCTGGAACATTTTCGCGGCTTCCGTGGTCTTCTCTCCGAATTTACCGGTAATGTTTGCCTTATTGTCCAGATATCCAAGCTCATACAGACGGTGCTGGACTTCTTCCACGTCCACTCCGGAGTCTCCCTCCTGCATGACGTAAATCTTTGCGTCTTTGGACATCAGAAGCGTATAGGTCTGTTCCCCACAGATTCCGTCATGTACAAGGCCGTTGTGCAATTGAAACGTTCTGAGAGAGGACTTTGTGAGCGGTCCGTAATACTGGGTCGTCTCGTCCGGATCCATATATCCGAGTTCCATCAGCCTTGCCTGGATCTCCGATACGATTTCTCCGGTATATCCCTCTTCAATCTGCCCCTCAAAGGCGGGATATCCTTCTGCTTCTTCTACAACCTGCTCGGATGCGAATTGTTCTGTGTTTTCTTCCGGTACGGACTCCTCCGAAGAGTTGAATACCGTTCCGTTCCCTTCTTCCCCGGCGTCATAGCTCTCAATAACCGTCTGCTCGCTCTCGGACATCGCAACGGAGGATTTCCTGGAGTTTCTCATCGCGATTACAGCAACCAGAACCAGCAGCAAGACAAGGATCGGAACCGTACACAAAAGATACTGAGCCGATCTCGAACGGCTCTGCATCCAGTTCAAAAGGCCCGACCATGCCCGCTGAACAGCGCGCCCGATTCCGCGGAAAGCCATGACCGCCCTGCGGCAAATCTGTTTCAGAATGCTCTTTTTCCGTTTTGTCGGGGAAGTTTTCGCTGCAGAGGCATTGCTTCTGCGCACATTTGAGTCGGGACGGGTAGCCGGGCGTTCAGAAGATACGTTCCTATCGGTCGGGCGAACAGAACGCCTCTTCATGTCGGAAGCTGCATAGGAATGCCGCGTCTCCGTTCTTTCAGAATAACGCGCGGAAGAAGACGACCGCTCGGAACGAACGGTTCCGTTCCCGGATTGTTCTGTTGTTCTGCGTGTTTTCCGGATCGTCTGTTCACCGGAAGCATTCGCCGTGTTCTTTCTTCTCTGTTCCATGCTCTCCCGTTCCCCGTATCCGGGGAGATACAAAATGCCGTTTATATTATATGTGAAAGGGGCAACCCAAAACAATATACGAAATTCAAACTTTTGGAAACGCGCATCCGTGTAAGCAGCGCCGTTAAATAATTGTCCTCTATCTTTTTTTCCTGTCGATAAAACTCCAGATCAGATGAATAAGAGCAGCTCCCGCCAGTGTCATGCAGATATACAGCAGAATGGTGCCGTTGTTACCCAAAACGGGAATCATATCCCGGAAAACAATCTGCTGCATCCAGTACTTCGGGCTGATATAGAACATATTGATGGCACCAAAGCGGTTCAACGTCAGATTCAATATCTCCGCTATTCCGCAGCAGCTCAGGTAAATCAGCGCCGCTCCCAACCATCTTCTGAGGCTTTCCGCAACGCTTTTCGCACGGGGAGCCATGATTCCGGCGAACAATGCTGCAGCAACCATCAGAAAATGCCAGCAATAGGAATGGACCACAAGCGGCAGATATTCATATTCCCTGAATCCCGTTGTGTCGCAGAACGCGAGTACGCCGGCAAGCAGGATAAAGTCTTTGATAAAAACGAGGAGAACCTTCCCGGGCTCCGTTCCCCAGCAAAAGAACAGAAGGATGCACGCATACATGGAAACGCTGCAAAGCTGGAACGGGAAAAACGCCCACTGATAGCTGCCCCCGTTCAGCAGAAATGTCAGACACAGCTGTTTCCAGATCTCGCTTATAAGCATCAGCAGACCGGTTATCAGAAACACTGTCCGCGCGTGTGTCCTGATCTTTCCGAGAGCCGACGCGCTTTTCCCTCCGTAAGTGCCCCTAGTCATGTTTTGTTTTTGTTTCCAGTTCTCTGATGACCTTCTTATAGGGTGCCAGCATCCCCTCGTTCATTTTCCCGCGCATCTTAGAGCGGAGCGGTTTGCTGGCCATCAACGCACCAACCAGATACATCTTCAGCATGGTTCCCCTTTTTTTCTGCGGAAAATCATAAACCCCGTGCTGTCTGTAGTACTGATGATCCGCTTTCATAAGACCCTGCATCGTCCAGATCAGGTCGCGGAAGATCTTCATGCCTCCGACTCCGTAGAAATTTCTGGGAAGCGTTATTTTTTCTCTGACCGCATACGTCAGCTTTTCCGCAAGCTGATCGATTTCCCGGTCCGGGTCCGTCTCGTCAGTTGCGACACCTGCAAGATAATTTCCTCCGGCCTCCGCTCTTGCTTCGATCACCATGCGTAGATTCTCTTCCGCCATGTAATCTCCGCTGATAAGATAGCCGAACGGAGTCCCTTCTGTTACGGTACGGTGTCCGTTGCAGAACTGTCTGTCATCATACATCTTGAATACGGACCCCATGGAATGATCCCGGATCGAAAACGCCAGAACAATTCCCTGTGCGGTCTGAATCTTCTCTCTAAGAAGTCTGTCAAAACCATCCTTATAAACGCAGATCCCGTCCGATGCGCACTGAAAACATCCGAGGCATCCGCCCTTGAATTCAAATTGCCTGATATTGACAAGCACGCTTTGAATCGGAAGCACCGAGCGGAATCTCGCAATCATATCTTTCAGGGGTTGATCCCCTTCGGCGCAATCTACAACGATCACAATTTTTTCCTGCCCCGTTTTTTCCGTTTCCTCTGCCATCGATGTCGGGCGATGCTTTGCTTTGACAGTCCTCGGGAGTCCTTTTTCAAACATCTGGTGTTCTATGTTCCAGATCAGGAGGTTGAAATACGTTTCCGCTTCCTTCCTGCCTTTTTCTGTAAGAAGGTCCTCCATGTCAGCTGAAAGTCCCCGGACGCATCGCATACCGAGATCCTGACAGTTGTCGAGGATAAAGCGGTGCGCCGTCACGTCATAAAAATGCTTGGATGTAGAAATCTGGGAGGTATACTTCCCGCTCAGAACCGCACCGCTCTCTTTAGTGAGCTCTATAAATCGGTGCAGCTGCGAAGGCACGGTAAACGTATACACCGGATAGGAAAACAGAATCAGTTCCGCGTTCTCCATGGCCTCCTTCGCAGGGGTGAACTCTTTCTCCAGCTTTCTGATTTCCGCGCCGACATTCAGAAATGAGAAATCGTGTTCAGGATGCAGTTTTTCTAGATATAACACCGTCTGCAGCGTAATACTGTTTTCGCCTTTTGGACTGCCGTTGATTACAAGTATTTTCATCTTTGTTTCCCTTACAGATTTTCAAGCATCACAGAGATGATCTCCGCATCGGTCTGTTCCATTCCATCCTTCGCAATGCGGCCTACCTCCTTGATTGTCGTATCCGCATCCTGACAGACAATCCCTTCTCCCGGCTGATAGCTGCGGTTTTTCATGGCAAGCTTGTGCGCGTTGATCGCAGCGTGCAGGCCGATTGCGATTTTTGCACCGCAGGATGGCTTCGCCCCGTCGCAGATGATGCCAGCTGCCACCGCAAGTGTATTGGAGACCGTATCACAGATCTGTTCCAAAGTGCCTCCTTCTGCGTATGTAAGCGCGGCACCGCTTGCGCACGCTGCGGAAATAGCGCCGCAAAACGCAGACAGCTTTCCGATATACTGTTTTTGCGCAACCGTAACCAGATTGGAAAACGCGAGCACCCTGAAAAGCTTTTCCTCAGAATAGCCTTTTTCCCTGCAGTAAATGATTGCCGGAACGGATGACGTAATGCCCTGATTCCCGCTGCCAGAGTTGATTATAACCGGCATGGCGCATCCGGACATTCTGGCCTCGCTTCCGGAAGCGGCATAAGCTTCCATGCGGTCATATACCGTGGAGTGCTCGTCCAGAAGGGCGGAAGCATAGTATAGTCCGTACCCTCCATGCATTCCTTCTTCCGCAATCGCCATATTGCATGCGATCTGTTTCTCAAGAATCGGACGGATCTTGCCGATATCAACTGTATCCGCGAATTCCCGTATTACGGATAGCTTCAGAATCCTCGCCTCCTCCTGCAGTTCCTCTTTGCCGAACTTCGAACAGCCCTCCCTTCTGTCCATCAGAACTCTGCCGTTCTTCTCCAAAAGCACGAAATTATCATGGTCATCGCAGATTTCGGCGACTGCGCTTTCTTCCCCCGAACACATTTCTACCCGGATATGCAGCGCATGATCCGTCTTCAGATGGTAGGAGCTGCAGATGCCTTCCTTCAGCCGTTCCGAGATGATGTCCTTTCTGTCTTCCGTGACTTCCGCGAGCACCTGCATGTCTGCTTCCGGTTTTCCCGCAAACGCGCCCGCAACAGCTGCCGCCTCTATTCCATGGAGACCGTGTGTCCCCGGAATTGTCACTGATTTGACGTTTTTGATGATATTACTGCTGCATCCGACGCAAATCTTTTTCGGTTCCGCGCCAAGAACCTCTCGAGCCTTCGCTGCCGCGAGTGCGATTGCAATAGGCTCCGTGCATCCCATTGCGGGAATCAATTCCCGTTTGAGAATGGAAATAAGACGTTCTTCCGTTGACTGATTCATATGACCTCCGAAGTGCCCGTTCTGAATACAACTATACCACATTTCACCCTTCCGATTATCCCGTCTGCCTTTATGAATAAGTTTTAAACCATTCCCGCAAATTCTTGAGAGGGTTCCTTCTGATTGATATAGTAAATATGGAGTATCATCGATAAGTATCGTCTGAATCAAAGACGGCTCCAGGAGGAAAAAATGATCAAACCATACAGCAAGGCAGCTTTTGCAGTTTTCTTATCTCTGTTTCTGGCTGTCTCCGTCATCGCAGGCTGTTCTTCAAGCAAGCCGGAGGAGGCGGTCTCAACACCTGAACCGACCGCGGTCCCAACCGCAGAACCGGATCCATTCGCTGAAGAACGCACCGCTTTCGACACAGCAGCATCCCTTTATTACACCGACCGCTCCTATGCGGAAGCTTACAACACTCTGAAATCGTTTCAGGATACAGAATATGCTCCCGTGCGGGAGCTGCTCGGTACCATGCTGTATAACGGATTCGGAACGGCTGCGGACCGAGCATCTGCCATCCAGCATCTGACATTCGCAGCCGAGAAAGATGAGGCTCTCGCAGCATATATGCTCGGAGAAATCTACAGAACGGATTCCATGGTGGGCATTTCCGCCGACCTCAGCAATACCTGGTATCAGAAAGCGCTTCCGCTTCTAGAGGCTGCTTATTCTGACAACTCCGTCGCCCCTGAAGCGGGAAGAACGGCAAGGGCGATTGCGCTTATCTATGCGAACGGTTACGGTACCGCCCAGGATCTTTCAAAGGCGAAGTCCACGGCGGAATCCTATACCAATCAAAGCGGATGCTCTGTTATCTGGGCATACCGCATTGCCTGTGACATGCTCAATTGTGGCTTTGGCGACGCACAAGCGCTTCTGAGGAAGCTGTTTTCTCCCCTCAAATCAGCGGCACAACTTGGCGATACGGAAGCTATGCGCGATATCGCAAATTATTACTATTTCGGAGAGGGCGGACAGGAGCAGAATTACGCTCAGGCCATGCAGTGGCTTGATTCTGCCGCCACACAAAATGACCCCGTTGCGCAAAACGATCTTGCAGCAATGTATCGTGACGGAATCGGCACGGAAAAGAATGCGGATAAGGCCGCTGAGCTCTATCAGAAGGCAGCGGATCAGGGGTATGCTGTTGCCCAATACAATCTCGCAACTATGTACATTGACGGTTCCGACATCCCACAGGATCTGACCAGAGCCGCCACCCTTCTCCAGTCTGCCGCGGAACAGAATCTCATCCCGGCTCAGAACCGTCTCGGGCTCCTCTATTTTGAGGATCCCATGGTCGAACAGAATTATCAGAAAGCCGCCGAATGGTTCGCCAGAGCGGCAAGCGCCGGAAACGTTTATGCGGAATACAATCTCGGACGCTGTTATCTGGACGGTCTGGGTGTAGAACAGTCGAAGTCGCTGGCGCTGGAATGGCTCAGCAAAGCCAGGGAGCAGAAGCACTCCGGTGCGGATGATCTGATCCGATCCAGCGGACTTGCATAAACGGATTATAATGAATGGCCTGCCTTACGGCAGGTCATTTTTTTATACATCATTCCTTCCGGCTTAAGACCCCGCATTCCGGAATCAGGAAGCGGTTTGTTTAGCAGTGCTGATATCGCGGTCTATCTCATAATACAGAAGCACCCTGCCATCTAAAATAGCAGGGTGCATCGAAATATTGTCGTTTCAATTATCTGTTCCGAAACCTTCCGTCAGCCGGTAAACGTACTTCCGTGCAGGGTCGTAATAGAATCCACATCACTCGTTGCGGCTTTTCTGATACAGCGGAACAGCTTTCTCTGCTGTCCTCCGGCCGTACATGTAAGAAGCGTCAATCCTGAATCACCCTTGTATTTCTTTACCGCAGCGAAATCGTCGCTGTCAATATCAACGATATTATATATCTCATACCGCACGGCAATATCGTTGCCCCTTGCGGTCAGATAGATCTCATCGCCCACGCTGAGGATTTTCAGGTTTCCAAAGTGCGCTCCGCTCTTGTAATTGTGTCCAATCAGAACAAGGTTTCCGTTTTCGTTCACGTTCGGCCCGGTATAACGGCAGATGGAAATCTTCAGAAGCTTATACGACCATTTCCCGATAATCGGATACTCCTGTTCTGTTTTCGGAATCCTGATCGTTCCAATCACGCCATCCTCGCCTACCGATTCCAGTATCTGCTGGATCAAAGCGGCGGCATCATCCGTATCAGGGTCATCCGGCGCAACGTAGTCTGCCGTTTCATCGACATTTTCATCGTTACCGGCATCATAGCGGTTCGCGTTGCCTTCCTCCGCAAATTGCGCAGTCTGTTCCAGGGTCTCAGCGCTTGGCGTCGCGGTAGGCGCGAGCGTGACCTCTGCAGCGGACAGCGTAACAGCATTCGGATCAAGCGTCGGTTCCGCTGCCGGTACAGGCGTCTCGGTGGGTACTGGCGTCTGCTTCTCCAGAACCTCGGGCATGGTCACGGTCGGGGATGCATTTTCCTTCTCTTTATATGCTTCAAGGAGCGTCTGAGCGTTCTGTTCCGCGCCAACATCCTCGCGGATCTTGACAACGATCACTACGCACAGGGCAACAGCAAACACCATAGCAAGAATAATCAGAATACGGTTAACCGATGCAAAATCCGCATTCTTTTTTCGCTTCCCTGGTTGCGGATGTTTTTTGCGCCCGCTGTTATTGGATGCAGCGGGCGCTTGTTTATTGCTTCTATGTTCGGTCATTGTTTATTGAACAGCCTTTTTCCTTTTAATGTTCACGTATGCAAGAACCATAAGGGACGCAAGAAGCAGTCCGGCAAATACATACACCAGCGTGAAGTCCGGTCCGGTCTGAGGCAGTGTATTGCAGCCGGTAACCGTGACCACACACCTCGCTTCCGCGCCGTTCAGGGACGCCGTAACATAATAGGTGCCGTTGTACTTCGGTGTCAGGGTAACGCTGTTGCTTCCGTTCACCAGAACATACACGCCGTTCTTGCTGGTATATCCGTCAATCGCCACGCCTCTGTAAGAATTCGATTTGCTTCCTGTCACTTTCAGAAGAACGTTGTTGTTCGAGGAGTTGTCAACAGAAACCGTCAGAGCCTTTGCGTCTCCCTTGTGAAGCGACATGGATGTCGGATTCAATGTCAGAATCGGCGTATTTTCATCAATGACATTGATTTTGATTTTGGTCGAAACCGGCTGATAATCATCCGAACTCGATGGGAAGGAAATCGTCGCTACGGTCGTGCCGACCTCTAGCGCGGTAATTTTCAGAGAAGAATACGTTGAGTTAGGGTCCGCGGTGGCAATCGAAGGAGAACTGTTGATGATTGTAATCTCACTGTACATAGTGCTCGGAATTCCGGATTTGTTAAGCGGAATGTTTCTTACATCATCCTTATGCAATGTAATCTCGTCCTGAACGGAAAGTGCAACAGTCGCCTTCTTAACCGTAAATACCTTGGAAAGAACCAGTGTCCCGTCCGTATAGCTGATGGTAGTCTGACCGGCACCCTGTACGATAATGTTTCCGTGATTATCGATCGTCGCTACGTTTCCATCCGAAGATGCGAATGATCCGCTGCTTGCTTCTGGCAGATAGCTTACAGAAGCGGTCGCCGTTGCGCTCGGGGAATAAGTGACTTCTGACGGGCTCACATTCAACTCCGGCTGCTTGATCTCATATGAAGCGCTTTTGGTAGTCTTGACACCAGAAACATCTTCGCCCGAGGATTCGCTATTTAAAGTAAACGTAACGGTAAACTTAATTTTACCGGAGGCTATGGCCTTGCATGTAGTCGTTTTCGAGCTCCCCGCAGACATAGGGTTAAAATCAGCAGGATCCGGAGCCGTAGACGAATCGATCAGATTTGCGTTTTCTAAGGTAAACGATGCATCCCATTTCTCGCCCTTTCCGGCATTCGGCGCGGTGACCGTGATGGTAAACGTGTCCCCGATACAATGGCTACCATCTGCGGAGATGGATGCGTCGCTGGCTGCCAGCGCGGGGTGTGCAGGTACCGCAACAAAGCTGATACCGAACACCATTGCAACCGCCAATACGATTGACAAAATCTTTTTCATATTGAAATGAACCCTCCTTATCCCCCTGAACAGGATATGTACATGTATAGAATTAGAGCATAATTCGATGAGCTAATAATAGAGAGAATCCACAAAAAAATCCAGTTTTTGGGGCTATTCTTAACCATTTCTTCACGATTTGAAAACCATCATTCCTTATCTTGTGGTTTCTTTTCTTTCCTCCTACAAGATACAGAAGAGTTTATTGACGATCTTTCCTTTGATTATTTCCTTCTCCCGTAAGCGCAGTTAACAATTTGTAACAATTCGGTACGAACCGGATACGCTCCTTCGTTTTTCGCATAATATTTATGTTGTTGGTTTATAAGCATTCCGAGAAGGAGTTTTCGCGTGGAGAATAATAATAAAAACAGCACGTCCGGCATCGTAAGAAAAAAAAGCAGATCCGTATCCTCTCATAAAGGAATCCTGATCATTATTATTTCTGTTCTATGCGTGTTCATTCTGATTGCTGCCGGTGTACTGCTCTCTCAGAAATCCAAAGAAGCTTCAGCGGCCGCTGCGAAAGCGGAGGCCGAAAGAATTGCGCAGGAAGAAGCGGATCGCAAGCAGCAGGAAGCTCTTCAGATTCAGTACGACCGCATCATGCATTCAGGCCTGTATCTCCAGGGCGTCACCATCGAGGGAATCGATGTTTATGGCATGAACCGTCCGGAAGCTGCTGCCGCCATTGAGCCCGTGATCAGTTCTCACCGTCCGACCGGCACCATTGACCTGGTTTACGGGGACAGAACCTGGCCTGTCAATCTGTCCGAATACGTTTCCATAACAAATGACAGCGAAAAAGTATTGGACGATGCGCTGAAAGCGGCAAGAAGCGATGATATGGACGCGGCTCTTAAAGCTGAACAGGAGATTGCGACAAACGGAAAAGACTTCTCCATCACTTTTACATACAATTATGACAAACTGCCCGGTCTTGTAGCGGATATCGCGTCCGAAATAGATACCGCAGCCAAGAGTGCACGATTTGTCAACATTGACAAAACCGCGCACACCGCAGAAGCTTCCGGCTCCGTCACCGGTCTGAAGGTATTGCAGGATGAGCTTCTGAGCCTTCTGAAGACCGCTATAGCAGAAGGAGAAACTGCTCCTGTCGAAATTCCTGTAACTGTTACGGAACCATCCACCACGGAATCCGTTTTCCGCACACGGGACTTCGAATTCTCAACCACATTTAAGGGCAGCACTGAAAACCGCGTTTTTAATATCAATAAAGGCGTGGATATCGTAAACGGCACGCTGCTTCTTCCCGGAGAAACCTTTTCTATGAACGATACTCTGGGAACCAGAAGCTTTTCTGCGGGCTGGAAGGAAGCGAATGCCTACGTAAGCGGCGGAACTGACCTGCAGGCGGGCGGAGGCGTATGCCAGATTTCCACAACGCTCTATAACGCCGCCGTCATGGCGGATCTTGAGATCGTGTCCCGGCAGAACCATTCCATACCTGTGTCCTACATTAAAAAAGGACTTGACGCCACCATTAACTCTGTCGGGTTTATCATTGACTTCCAGTTCAAAAACAACACGCCCTATGATCTTCTTATCTTTACATGGACCGAGAAGAAAAACCTTCACGTGAAAATCATCCGCTGCGAATTCGAGACAGACGAATACGATGAAATCCGGCTGAGTTCCGAACAGGTGTCCACCATCGAACCGGGCGGAGAAACTGTCGTAACCCAGGACGATACGCTTAAGCCTGGCGAATCCGTAACAGACGTCGCTAGACGAACGGGATCCATATGGCAGTCATATAAAGAGTATTACAAGAATGGCCATCTGGTTAAAAAAGAACCGCTCGCTAAGTCCACATACAAGGCGTTTAATGGCTCCGTTCGCGTTGGCCCTCCTCTTCCGGAAGCGACCCCTTCCCCCTCCTACGATACTTATAACGGACTCCCGGTTATCGGTTAAACCGGTTCTCTTCACACTACACTATAAAGATAAAGCGCCCCGTTCCGCTTGTCCCGGAACGGGGAATTTTTTATCCTGCTTTTTTACTGCTGCATTTTAATAGAGAAGTGGTTTTTTCCCCTCTCTTTTTGGAATGTTCCCCTTACGCCGTGTTTCTAAAGAAGCAAGACGGTTCGCGCATTCTGTCATCAGTGAAGACCTTATTCCTTTCCGGCCATCAAACGGTATAAAACAGAAGGACGGATCGTATCCGGATCCGTGCCTTCTGATTTATTGATTCCTATTATTATAATGTTCACTTATGGCTCGTTCGCCTGCTCGCATCGTACAAACAATCTGTTTGTTCCGTCCTGGTAACAGGTCATCAGACTGAGTCCGCAAGTTCCACGCTGTTCAGTCAAAGCTTCGAAATCATCTGGGGCAACAACATCCAGCTGGTAAACGACATAACGTTTCTCTACGCCGTCCATTCCCGCAAGGAACACTTCGTCTCCGACCTTCAGTTTCTTCAAGCCTCCGAAATGGGCGCCGCTTTTGTAATTATGCCCCATGATGACCAGATTCCCGGGTTCATTCGGTTTCCCACCCTGATATCTGCACACGGAGACCTTTAAAAGGCTGGATGACCATTCCCCGATTATCGGAAGCTGGGTATCTGTCTTCGGTATCCGGATAACGCCGATCACGCTGCCGTCGTTGGTTTTATTGGCGACGGAGTCAATCAACTTCTGCATTTCCTCCTCATTCAGCGCAGGCTCGATATATGTTCCGCCGGTGAGAAGTGTATCGTCATCGTCCGCAGCGCGGTGTTCTTCGGTAATAGCGCCGGAATCGATCTCTTCTTCCTGTTCCGCTTGCTCTGCTTCCCCGTCCGTCTGGTCAGGGGTCGGCGTGGGAACCGGAACGGGAGACGCGGTAAAGCTGACGGACTGCAGAAGCGTCTGTGCGGCCGATTCCGCTTGTTTCCCAGCACGATTCCGAAGATACAGAAGGCCTGCAACGGCAATGACAATAACAATCAGCAGAATCCAGAGAAACCGTATCGCTTTACGGACCCCTGTTGAACCGCCGTTCTGTTCAGGCCGCATTCTCTTTCTTCCGTTTCACAACATACGCAGCGACGAGCCCTGCCGCAGCCAGCACTCCAACACCGCTCAAGATATAAATTAGCGTGCTGTTCTGTCCGGTCGCCGGAAGATTATGGTATCCGTGGACCGTAAAATCTGCCGATACGCTGGCAGCATCCGAATGCGCAACGGTTACCGTTGCTTTTCCGTTATACTGCGGTTTGATCGTGAGCGTTGCCTTGCCGTCTTTCAGTTTGCAGAGATACCAGACAGTTCCGTTCTTTGCCGTTACCTTCTTTGTATATCCGGAGTAATAGATCCTCTTGTTGCTTCTCTTGACCCACGCATATTCTTCCGACGGATTTGTGATCTCGATCGTCATCTCCACGGAATCATTTTTCCCAAGCTTACTATTATTTGGATCAAAGCTCAGATAAATCTTAGGCAAAACGGTAATCTTGCTCGTTGCGGAAACATTGTTCCCGTTTTCGTCCGTCGCAATCGCGGTGATCGTCGCGGTTCCGTATCCCTTTGCAGTTACAAGTCCGTTCGCATCAACAGACGCAACGGATGTGTTGCTGGATGCAAAAGTCGCGGATACGATGACAGCATCTTTCGGCTTGATATCTGTTAACTGAAGCTGTACAGTCTGACTGTCATACAGTGTCTTTTTCGCCGGATCCAGCTTAAATGAGATCAGGTCGGGTGAAGAGGGTGACGGTGCCGATGCAATGTTATAAACAGCGCTGGAACTCGGCGTCAGTATGACATCGGAACCGGAGCTGTTCGCGCTCGCGGGAACCGTGCATTTGGCTTGAATGTCCGTACCGGCAGCTTTCGGCTCACCTGCGATATTAACCTTCAGAGTAGTGCTCCCCGCAGCAGTCTCCTCGGCTGTCGCGGACAGTCCGCTCGGAATGTTTGTAAACCAGCTGGTCACATCTCCGCTGGCAGCATTGAATGTTGCATTGGTCAACGTCAGAGTAAAGGATCCGCTTAAAGGTGTGCCGACCGTTCCGTTCGCCGTTCCCGTCATGGAAACGGACGCGGACGGAATGTTAACCTTAACTTCACATGTGGCAGTCTGCCCGCCGCAGGTTGCCTCAATGACAGCAGTTCCGTTACCTTTTGCTGTAAGGGTCACCGTTTTGCCGGATGTTTCGTTCAACGATACGACCTTGTTGTCTTCATCACCGATCTTCTTCCAGGTAATCTCCGGGGCATCCGCGCCTTCAACAACTGTCGCTGTTGCTGTTACGGAAGTTGTTTCCCCCTCACTCGTCGCCGACCAGGAAGATTTATCCAGCTCCAATTTGGAAACATTTACAATCCAATGCGCATACACAGTGGTATTTGTGTCAAAAGACGTATCATTCTTTACTTGGTTCCCGCCGGTCGCCGACGTGAACCAGCCCCCGAACGTCCAGCCCGCTTTAGTCGGATTGTCCGGGAAAGCGCCCCCCACAACATTACCCGTAGTGTTTACGGTCACTGTCTCTTCATTATTAGCGAATTTGCCTCCGTTTGCATTGAAGGTGACGGTCACCTCGGCCGCTTTCGCTGTCCCCGGAAGGATCACAAGGACCAGCGCCAGCACAAGCAGAGCGGAAACCGCACTGCATATTCTTCTGATTGCAAAATCATTCCTTTTTCCCATTTTTGCATCTCCTTTGGAAATATCGATGATTCTAAACCTCATTATTGTTTTTACCGGAACGCTTTGTAAGAAATTGAGCAATCCGTGTTCCTGAAAAATGACAGTTCCCCTATCGGGTGAAAGCTGATTTTCAAGAACACGTTAATCCTACCACAACCCTTTTTCAGAAAGATAGCGAACGGGCGGCATATTTACAGTTTTGTAGCATTAATGTTTCATTTTCCGACTTAATCCTCCGGATCCGCAAACACACCTTATCCAATCGCCGAGTTTTTTACTCCCGTCCTCTTCCCGTTCAGTCTCTCCTTCCGGCAACAATCCTTTGCCTTTCTTCCTGAGTCGCTATACAATAGGGACAATAATATATGAAATAATCAAATTCAGGATATTATCACATGAATAAAAAAGTGTATTTTGCGGGCTCCATCACCGGCGGAAGAAATGATGCGGACTGGTATCATTCCATTATTCAGTACATTAAAAAAACAGACATTGTTCTAACAGAACATGTCGGGAATCCCTCCATATCGTCCGAGGGTCAGTCCGAGTATCTTCCCGCGGAGATATACAGGCAGGATACCGAGTGGCTTCGGGAAAGCGATCTTTTGATCGCGGAATGTTCCTGTCCGTCACTTGGCGTCGGCTATGAGCTCGCCTATGCGGAACGATTCGGCATTCCATGCCACATTTTTTACAGAAAAGCACGCGGTCGTCTGTCCGCGATGCTTTCCGGTGACCCGTACTTTCATGTATATGCGTATGAAACAGAAGAGGAACTGTTCGCACAACTTGATTCAATCCTGGAGAAATAATCATGATATCTTTTGAATGCGATTATAATACCGGAGCACATCCCGAAATCCTGAAACGTTTTGAGGAAACAAATCTGATACCTGCGCCGGGTTACGGGGACGATCCTTTTACCGCGTCAGCCAAGGAAAAAATCCGGAACGCATGCGCATGCCCGGAAGCTCAGATCTTTTTCCTGACCGGAGGAACCCAAACGAATGCTGTCGCGATTTCCTCCATGCTTTCCGAACACCAGGGCGTCATCTGTGCAGACACGGGACATATCGGCACGCATGAGGCCGGGGCGATTGAGTTCACAGGTCATAAAGTCCTTCCCCTTCCCTCTAGGGACGGAAAGCTCGAACCGGAGCCGCTCCTTGCCTTTCTTTCCTCTTTCTTCGCGGATGAGCACAAAGAGCACATGGTGTTCCCGGGTATGGTTTACGTCTCGTTTCCAACCGAGCTGGGAACGCTCTATACAAAAGCGGAACTGGAAAAACTGTCGGAAATCTGCCGCGATTATGGATTGGTCCTCTACCTGGACGGTGCCAGACTCGGCTACGGTTTGATGAGCCCTTCCTGCGATCTGACTCTGCCGGATTTGGCGAGGATCTGCGATGTATTTTATATCGGTGGAACCAAGGTCGGTGCGCTCTGCGGAGAAGCGCTTGTTTTCACCAGGCGGAACATGCCGCCGCATTTTTTGAGTGCGATCAAAAGAAGAGGCGCCCTCGCAGCCAAGGGTCGCCTCCTGGGCGTTCAGTTTGATACATTGTTCACGGACGATCTGTATTTCAGAATCGGGAAACATGCTATCGACATGGCGGAGGAATTGAAGCGTCTCCTCCGGGAAAAGGGTTACCGTTTCTATCTGGAATCCCCGACCAATCAGCAGTTCGTCATTCTGGAAGACACGCGGTATGAAGAACTATCCCGATCTGTCAGAGTTGATTTCTGGGAAAAATACGATGCGTCGCATACTGTCGTCCGCTTCACGACGTGCTGGTCCACCACAAGGGAAGATCTGCTCGCTCTCTCAGCCCTGCTCTAAACCGGCCAATCGGGAAATATACGTTTCGGACAGGGACGCTTTCCGGGCTGCTTCCACAGCCTTGCGGAAAAGCCCGTCCGGCTGTACCGTTTTTTCCGGTCTGCCCCCGGAAAGATAGGTCTGTGCGCTGACCAGATCCTCCCCAGTCGTCACAATGACCGAGCGTTTTATAAACCTGTCATCCTTGCCGTTTTTATAGGTTTCAAGCATGTACAGTTCCTGCTGCGTTAAAAGCCACAAAACTCCTTCCACAGTACGAAAAGAATCCGGCACAACGGTCAGGTGCCCCTCCTTATCCAATCCGATATCATATCCATCGGCTGACGCGTTTCCGTAAATCTTCGCAGTCGGGCAGGCTGCCAGCATGCTGGTCCTTCCCATCAGCTCGTCATATGCAAAATACAAATACCGGTTCCACTCGTCATAGACTTGTTCCGCCTCAGTCAGAATATGCTCCAGTATTTCACGGCACTCCTTCCCGTTCTGAATCGCTCTGTTCGCGGCATTCCCCATCCTGCGGTATAGATCTTCCTGATCATAAAAGTCGAGGTCGTCAAGCAGGGCATTGCGGACGGACCGGATCATGCCTCCGATCTCTTTCGCGAATTCGGAGCAGACCGTCACTTCTGCGCCATTCACTTCCGCTTTTCTGTCCGGTTCTTCTTCCAGAACGACCAGTCCGGGAGTCGGGAACCAGTTTCCGTCTTCAGGGCGCCATTTCCCTTCGTTCCATATCCTACGTAATTCCTGCAGTGCTTTCAGCATTCCTGTATCCCTCCCGCTATCACAGTTTCATTGTACCGCGTCTCACTTATCCGTGCACCTGCATTTCCCCCGGATTACCTGCCTGGGATAAACAGGATCCGAACAGTTCCGCGTCATTGCCGCATGAATCATCTTTCCAGAATTTGATTCCTTAAATCGTACAATCTATGATATACTTTTTATATCTTTACGGGCTTATGCGCAGGAGGTTTGTCAATATGAAAAAAACCATCGTACTCATTACGGTTCTGCTTCTGTTTTGCTTTGCTGCAGGTTGTGCTCGAAAGCCCGCACAGCCTGTTCTGGACGAGTCCTTTGCCGCCACCGCTGTTCCGACCGCTGAACCCACGGCAGTTCCCACGCCGGAACCGACACCCGCCCCTACGGAAGAACCTCCCATTGAGGTCACAGCCGTCGAGGGCACCGTTATCTCCGTCGGGGACACCGATATTCTGGTCCAGCTTGACGACGGAAGCACCTTCAACTTCCTCATTGCGGAAGATGAAGGAACGATTGCCGTAAAGGGAGATAAAGTCACCGTTTATTATGAGGGCGATCTGACGGATAATCCCATTGCACAGGTTATCAGCGTCACGAAGGTGTATCCTGTCATGACCATAGATGGAACGGTTCTCCAGCACGATGCAAGTACCCTGTTCGTAGAAATCTCCTCTTCTGATGTTCTGGGCTTCGTCCTGACAAAAGATACTATTGTCACCGGTCTTGCTGAAGAGATCATGGCAGGCGACCAGGTTACCGTTACCTATGAGGGCGATCTCCTTGACGGCCCGCCCGCCGTGCAGGTCGAGATTACGGAGCTGGCTACTGAGACCCGCATGGATGATATTTCGGATGAATCGAACATCATGAATAAGCATATGAGCGGAAGAGTCATCAAAGTCAGCAGCAATAAGTTCACCATCCAGGCGAACAAAACAAAGACCTACACTTTCAAGAGAACCGCCGACACGGAATATCAGCTGGGCGATTATACTCTGAAGACCGGCCTGCGGGTGCGTGTGGAATATGACGGCTTTGCTTCCAAGAATCCGGATGCCAAACGCGTTTCCCTGATCACCATCGAAGATCCCACGCCCACGTCCGCTCCTCGTATGACCGCCACGGTCAGTGGTCTCGTAAAGTCTTTCGGCGGAATGTGGCTCGCTCTGGATAACGGCTATGAATTCGACGTCACCTATGCTTCCTACGCAGGCGAGGGCAGCCGCGTACCGGGAGACTTCGCGAATGTTACTTATTATCTCGGAACTGACGGAATACTGTACGCTACAAAGGTAATCTTTACGCCGGTAATTCCCATAAACTGATCATGGAATCCTGAATCATTAGAATTCCGGCATAAGCCGGAATTCTTTTTTATCTCATCGTAAATGAACCCGGAAACACAAAGGCTGCCGCGCCATAGCAGTGCGGCAGCCGAATAACAATCATTCGCTCAGGAATCGGTATCGCCTGCGCATTGGGAATCGCGGAAGGCATCCTGCTGCCGATCCGGTTTCACCATATCATTTCTCTTTGTTCGAATCATCCTGACAAGCAGCGTCTGTCGGCTCCTCAGTATCATTCACTTCTTCGGAGTCTTCGGACTCACTTCCGTTTTGTTCTTCATCCGCTGCGATTTCAGTCTCTTCCGCTGCGTCAGCGCTGTCCTCGGTTTCATCTTCATCCGTTTCTTCTGGTTCAAGCGGCTCACCTGGTACCATAACGCTTTCCTGTGCTTCGGCGTCGCCATCTTCTCCCGCTTCCTGCTTCGGATTGATCTGCTGGCGTTCAACAAGTTCCTTGAAAAATCCGTTCAGCTTGATCAGCTCATCATATGTTCCGTCCTCCACGATCCGCCCCTTGTCCAGAACGATGATACGATCGCACTGGCGAATCGTGGAAAGCCTGTGCGCAACAACCAACCTGGTGCATTTTAGCTGATCCAGGAATTCGGATATTTTCTTCTGCGTAATGTTGTCAAGTGCGGACGTTGCCTCGTCAAAGATCAGAATGCGCGGTTTCGGGGCTACAGCCCGGGCAATCATCAGACGCTGTTTCTGGCCGCCGGAAATTCCACCGGATCCTTCCGCAATCAGGGTAAACATTCCCATGGGCATCTGACGGATATCATCCGCTATGCCGGCATATTCCGCTGCCTCCCAGGCATCGTCCATCGTCAGCCATGGTGCGGAAATCGTGATGTTTGAAAAGATATCTCCCTGAAACAGCTTTCCATCCTGCATGACCGTACCGATCTTTCTGTGCAGGGATTTCAGATCGATCGTGCTGAGATCTTTCCCGTCGTAATAAATGGCGCCCTTCTGTGGCTTCTCGAACCCGAGCATCAACCGGATAAGGGTCGATTTTCCGCAGCCGGTCGTTCCTACGATGGCTACGTACTGTCCGCTCTTGATCTTAAGGGAAAGATTGTTTACGATCAGCGGCCCGTTATTCTCATATTTGAAGGATACATTGCTGACTTCGATATTTCCATTCAGCTGCGTGATCACCCGTTTGCCTTCCGCTACCTCCGGCTCCGCCTCCAGTATCGGTTTTGCCATTTTTAATACGGGCCCGATCTCGGCAAACGTCATCGCAGTTGATGCCAGCGACATAAAAGCGCCGGTTACAACGCCGTAAGCCGAATTGAAAGCCATATAATCTGGAACGGACACGCGGCTGAGCACCGACATCTGATACATTACGATAGTACCTATCAATGAGATGGCGGTGGTGATCGCGCTGTTTACTGTCAGGAGCCGCGTCGGCTGATATGTCAGTTTAGAGCGTTTCGCATACAGATTTGCCCATCGGGAAAACATACGTTTTTCCGCTCCGGCAAGACGCACTTTCTGAACTCCGCTGATCAGCGCATAGACCATGCCGGATTCCTTGGCAGAGAGTTCCATTTCCTGTGAGCTGTATTTCTGCTGCACGATCGTCACGAAAGCAGACTGCGCAATCGTCACAAGAATAATGATCAGTGCAGGCACGACCAGTGCCGGCGCATAATGAAATATCTGTGCAATGGACGCAAGTGAAAACAGCGATGCAAGACCTGATGTGAAAATGGTCGAGATCAGCATGGAGCACAGCGTGTTCACCTGCTGAGTATGGGAGGATAATTCGCCGGATCCGTATTTTTTGAAAAAGGTCGTCGGCAGTGAAAGCACCCGCATCATTGTTGCCGCGGAAACGGAGATATCCATTTTTCTTGAAAGACGTCCCGTCGCGATGGAACTCGCTGTAGTCATCATCAGCTTGCTGATGGAAACCGTAATCAAATATATGGCAGCGGCCAAAAGTAATCTCATGCTCTTGGAGTCCAATACGTCCTTATAGAGCAGTTTATTGATTGCCGGAATCAACATTCCGATTCCTGTCGCCAGAGCACTCGTCACCACTATCAACACCATATCGGAAACCGTAAGCGATTCCACGATATATCGGAGCAAGTGAGGAATACCCAGTTTCTTCAGAGGAAACGGCTTATAGAAACAAATAGCCTGACGTTCTAGAAGTTTCTCATTCTTCTTGCTGATCTTTACCTTTTTCCCAGTATTCGAGTCCAGAAAACTGTACCCGCTGAGTTTGTTCGGGAGCAGCGCTACCACTTCTCCTGTATCCGTTCTTATCCCCAGCATTGCTCCGGATGCGTCCTTGTACCACCCCTCATCCAGCTGCACGGTGCGCCGCATGATCCCGTTCGGACGCATCAGATACTCAAGCTGCTCGTCAAAGTCCTGTATGGATTCCGGAACCTCGCCCGTCTTGCAGTGATAATAATGCAGGATCTCATCGATCGCGTTTTTCGTCTTCTCAAAGTCATTCTTCAATGCAGCATTCGCCTTTGCACCGAGAACCGAATCAGCGATGGAAAGGAACGCATCGGCAAACAGCTCGTCATCCGACTGTTTTCTTTGTTTTATCTGTTCTTCAAACCAACCCATGCAGAATCTCCTTAATCACCGGCGACGAGCTTTGTATATAAGCCGTTCATTGCCATCAGTTCGTCATGTGTGCCGCGTTCAGCTACTTTTCCGTGATCCAGGACAATAATCTCGTCGCAATCCCTGATTGTTGACAGTCTGTGCGCCACAACAACGCACGCAATTCCTCTGTCCTCGATGCACTTGACAACTTCATATTCCGTCTTCGCATCCAACGCGGATGTTGCTTCGTCCATAATAATGACTGTCGGATCCTGTGCCAGCACGCGTGCGATTTCAAGCCTCTGTCTTTGTCCGCCGGAAAAATCGCGGCCGCCTTCTATCAGTTTGTGCTGGTATCCGCCGTCGCGCTGCATTATGTCGTCATGAATCTGCGCGTCTCTCGCGGCCATGATCATCTCGAAGTCCTCAATGGACTGGTCCCACATTTTAATATTGTTTTCGATCGTATCTTCGAACAGGATAATATCCTGATCCACGACCGCCACGGAACCGGTAAACACATTATGATCTATCTGTGAAAGCGGTTTTCCGTCAAACAGGATCTCTCCGCTCCACGGCTGATTAAGACCAGAAATCAATTTCGCAAGCGTTGATTTCCCGCAGCCGGAGGGGCCTACAAACGCGACTCTGCGTCCCGGCTTCAGCGTCAGGCTGAAATCCTCGATCAGAGGATCCTGAAGCTTCGAATATCCGAACGTGACATGACGCATTTCGATATTCCCCGTCAGCTTGGCGTACGATTCCCCTTTCTTTACCTCCGGAGCCTGGAACACGGGATCGTCAGGATACTGCATGACGTCCTCAACCCGCTCCATATCCGTACGCATCTCCTGGATAGTCTGTCCCACTTCAATGAGTGAAGTCGCAGGGGACGTAAACGCAAGCAAATACCCCTGGAAAGTCATGATCAAGCCCGGTCTGAATTGTCCTTGAATCGTCAGAAAAATACCGATCAGCACAACAGCAGCGTCAGCGACTGCGGATACGATACTCGGGACCAGACCGAGATACTGATTCAGTTTGGAGAATTTCACCGTTGACGCGTTGACGCTTGCCTGATATCCCGCCCACTTTTCAAAGAATCCATTCTCTGCTCCGCTTGCTTTGATCGTTTCGATCATCTCGATACCCGTGACAGTTGCGCTGTACAGCTTCCCGCTGTCACGCATCTGAAGCCGGATGATATTGGTCCTCTTCTTCGAAATAATACGTGAAACAATCAGATTCACGGCGATTGAGACCAGACCGACCGCCGTCAGGACCAGGCTGATCCGAAGCATGACGATAAGATACAGGACTGCCATCCCCGTGTTCAGAAGGAGCGGCGTTACGGTATATACCATCTGGTGCGCAATAGAGCCGTTTGTATCCTGACGCTGCTGAATATCGCCGGCAAGACGCTGCGAGAAAAACTCCATTGGCAGGTGAAGCACTTTCCACAGAAAACCTGTGCTTCCGACCGCGTCCAGTTTTGCGCTGATCCGCGCGGACGTAATGGCGTTCACCCATTCCGCAACGATTTGCGCTAAGCTGACTCCGATCAGAATCCCGAAGAACGGTATGGTCCATTCCGGATTCTTAAAGGTCAGGATTCTGTCCAGAAACACGGCGGAAAATGCCGGCTGAATGATGGTGATCATCGCAGTGATGATACTGGTAATCAGAACAATCGCCACGATGCCGCCGGTTCCGGCCATCCGGCTCAATGCGAATTTCAGAACGCTCTTCGGTTTCCCGCCGGGTTCAAACTCGGGACCGGGCTCAAACATCATGCAGATTCCCGTAAAGCTCTCGTCAAACACATCCATTGCGACCGAGTATACCCCACGGGCAGGATCGTTCAGTATCGCCTTATCTCCCTTGAATCCGTCCAAAACCACAAAGTGATTGAAGTTCCAGTGAATAATGCAGGGAAACTGTCCTTTTTCCCGCAGGTCTTCCGGTTCCATTTTAAAGGCGGCCGCTTCAAATCCGTAGTTCTTTGCCGCCTGCATTACGTTTTTCGCGTTGGAACCGTCTCTTGAAACGCCGCAGTCGAGGCGCACCTGCTCAAGCGGGATCCACTTGTTGTAATACGCAAGCACCATTGCAAGACTCGCAGCTCCGCACTCAAGCGCTTCCATCTGCATCACAACGGGAACCTTGGCGACCCCTTTCTTGACCGGCTGTTTATTTTTTATCTTTTTCGCGCCGTCCATTGTTATTTACCCTTTGACACATCAATGAATGAAATCGGACGTACGGTCTCCGTCGTAATCACCGCCTGATAAACACCGTCCGGAATATCGGCTTTCATTGTTGCAAGGTAAACCCACTGACCGACCGAAAGACTGCCGACATGCAGACCGTACTCGGGAAAATCCCCCGTGATGGAAATAGGATCGGATCCCACTTCCTCAATCTGATACGTCTTCTCATTTACTTTAACCGTATCGCCGACATTCACTTCAGCATGTTTGTTTTCAGGCACATAGCATGTCAGCGACCCGTTTTGCGCAATCCCCGCGGTTGTCATTGTGGCGTCAACCTTTCCGAAAACAATCCAAACGAGCATTCCTGCCAGCGCCAGAAGAATCGCAATCAGGATGAACCAGATCCCGGGCGTCGCGACCCTGATATATTCGTTCAGCTGTTCGGGAGATGTTACCCTTGTAATCGCTTTTTCCCGAAAAATATTCTTTTTCTCTTCCATTTTTACCCTCTCAGTGCCTGTTTCTCATAGTTGTATCTTATATTTCATCGAATGCATGTCCCTGGTATCCCAGTGCCTTCGAAATATCCCTCGCAGCCTCAACGGCGCGTTTCTTAGCAAAAATAAACTCCGGCGAACCGTTCCGATGGAACATACTGACAATTCCGAAACAATACCGCACCATTCCGCTATCATCGTAAATAGGCGCTCCCACGGAAGTCAACCCTATATGATATTCTCCGTCATCCACGGCGTATCCCTGAATCGTGATCTTCTTAAGCTCGTCCTTCAGTTCCTCATAAGTCTGTATCGTTGCAGGGGTGAACATATGCATGCCTTGTTCCGCAATGATTCGCTTTACCTCTTCCTCGGGAAGGTACGCGAGCATAAGTTTTCCCTGCACCGTACAGTGCGGCGGCATTTTTGACCCGACTCTGGCAACGACATGAAACGGGCTGGTGGACTCGATGAAGGAAAGAAGCAGCGCTTCCCCGTGGGAAAGAAGCGTCAGGCTGACCGACTCCCCCAGTTCTCTTGATATCTGCTGCATATAAGGACGTGCGATTGCCGTAACGTTTCTGTTGCTGGCAGCTGCGCTTCCCATCTCGAATAGGCTCATTCCGAGCGCGTAGCGGCCGTCCTGTCCCTGTTCGATCAGATCCGCGTCACGCATTGTGGACAAAAGCCTGTGCACCGTGCTTTTGGCCATGCCGGTAACATTACTGATTTCGCGCAGCATCAACGGTCGCTGTGCTTTTTTCAGCGTCTGAAGAATCTCGATTGCACGTTCAAGAGATTGTACGGAATCCCCCGCCACACGCTCGTCCTCCAATAGACATACTTATAGTTATTATATAACGCGAATAAACCCTGAAAATAAAAAAAAAGAACAGAATTTTAGCTCTGTTCATAAGTAACGGATGTTTCGGCGTATTGGATCGCTTCCTGATAAGGAAGATCGCAGGACAGCCATTCCGAAACTCTGTCCTGTGGGATAATCAGCGGCATTCGCTTGTGTATGAAAGCGATCTCATCCCCCGCATCTCTGGTCAAAATGGAAAAACTGGGGAGTTTTTCCTTTGATGACCGGATGTACAGCCCGGCAAGAAACAATTTTCTGGACGGATTGCTGAATGCATATCGGGTTTTAATTCCGTCCTTCTTGCTCCATTCATAATAGGCCGAAGCAGGGATCAAGCACCTCCTGTCCTCCGTGCTGGCGGCAAAGAACGCCTTTTCCGGCGCAGTCTCGCATCGCGCGTTGATCACCGTCAGATTTCTGGACGGATGCGGGAATCCCCACCTCATCGGAAAACAGCCCGGTTCCCTGTGCCGCATGTCGGGTGCGACGACCGGAACAATGTCCGATGGGAAAATATCGCCGGAAATTTTGATAGGGACACCCAGTCTCTTCGCACGGCTTTCCGCCTGCGAAAACAGTTCGCAAAACTCCGGATCCGTATCAGCATCAAGGCGATACCGCCCGCACATTATTTCAGTCCTCCGATGATATCCTTCAGATGCTGAACGATTGCTCTTTGCGGCTTCTCCGCCAATTTCGATATCTCGTAAGAGGTTTTTCCTGTTGTCCGGTCTTCTTTCAGAATGCCTTCCTCTTCTCCGAACGCGGTAGGAAGGAAACGCTTCTTTCCGTATTTATCCTCTTTCTCCTCAAGATAGCCGTTATCCCTGAGCCATTTGTTCAGCGTGTCGCTGTTGATCTTATGCTTATCGGGATCCGCCTGAGAAATTCTGGTTGCCAATCGTGTCGTCGTACACGGGGTTTTCGAAATACGGATTTTTTTAGCCCATTCCAAAAGCTGGACTTCCTCCGATGGCAGCGGCTTCTTCCCCTGCTTCCCGGGGCGCTTCTGAATGCAGTCGGGGCATTCCGGATTGGTACAGACGGTATAAACGGTTCCGTTGCTTTTATGCTTTTTGACTTTGTGCTGTCCGCAGGTCTTGCAGATCTCCGGGCTCATCTCATCCTCGCTCTCCACATAGTTGCAGGCAGGGAAGTTAGAGCATCCGTAGAACGGACCGCCTTTTGCCAGCCGCTGTTTCAGTCTGCCGCCGCAGACTGGGCAGATCCTGTCCGTCACTTCTCCTGTCCATTTGGGCATCTTCTGGTCAGCCCGCGTCAGTTCTTCGCTCAGTTTCGTCCAGTATTCTTCCAGCGTCTTCGTCTTGCCGGCTTCTCCTTTTGAAATCTTGTCGAGCTTTTCTTCCATTTCCTCTGTGAATGCCACATTAAAAATGGAAAAATACTTCTGCAGCATATCGTCCGTGATATAACCGAGCATACGCGGGGCAAGAGCCTTGCCGTCCTGTTCCACATAGCCTCTGTCCTTGACCGTTCGGATCATGGTCGCGTAAGTGCTCGGCCTTCCGATTCCGTTCTCCTCCATTGCACGGACCATCGTCGCCTGGGTATATCTTGCTTCCGGTTTGGTAAAATGCTGCTTGATCTCTATGGATTCCGGCTTCAGCACGCTCCCTTTCTCAATATTGGGGAATGATTTGCTGTTTTCTTCCGCCGCCTCCGCAGTGGACTCGTACGCTTTTCTGTATCCGGGAAACAGCAGTTTGCTGATCGATCCGCTGAACACATAGCCTTTTGCCTGGAACGTTACCGTCATGATTTCACGGACAGCGTCCTGCATCTGGCTTGCGCTGTACCGGTCATAGATCAGCTTGTAAAGCTTATACTCGTCCTCGTCCTCGTCCTTTTTCAGAAAATCGCGGATGCTTTCCGGAGTTCTGGTCATGTCCGTCGGATGGATCGCCTCATGCGCGTCCTGCGCATTCGCTGCCGTTCCGTATTGTCTCTGCTTTTCCGGAAGGTATTCCTTCCCGTAATAATTCTGGATCTGTTCCCTGAGAGACGCGATCGAGGCATCGGAGGACCGTACGGAATCCGTTCGCATGTAGGTGATAAGACCGGTCAGTTCCCCGTTGATGCTTACGCCTTCGAACAGTTTCTGAGCCGTACTCATAACGATACCAACGTCCATCCCAAGATGATTGATGGCTGCCTGTACGAGTGTACTGGTAGTAAACGGCGGTCTAGGATGCGTTGTTCTGGTCGACATGCTGATATCCGTAACAGTAAACGATTCATCGCGGACCGCATCCTCTATTTCCCGAGCATGCTTTTCATCTTTTGGGATCTCTCTACAAGTCGTCATCAGACCGTTGACGGTTGCATGAACTGTCCAGGATTCCTCGGGAACAAATTTGTCACGTTCCCTTTCCCTTTCACAGATCAGGTTCAAAACAGGCGTCTGAACTCTGCCGGCGGATAAATTCTTCGCGACTTTCTTCCAAAGCAGGGGGCTTACTTTAAACCCCACAAGATAATCAAGAATAGAGCGAGTCATGGCGGCGTCAACAAGATTCCGATTCACCTTGCGCGGATGCTGCAGCGCTTTCAGGACCGCGTCTTTCGTTACTTCCTGATACTCGATCCTGCATTCCGTATCGGGATCAATCCCGAGCACATCGCAGAGATGCCATGCGATCGCCTCTCCCTCTCGGTCTGGGTCGGTTGCAAGAAGGACAGAATCCGCCTGAGACGCCAGTTTCTTTAAATCGGAAAGGATCTTTTCCGCCTTCGGCTCCGTTTCGTACGAAACGGCGAACTGATTCTCCACATCCACACCGAACGGCTTCTTGCGGATATTCCGGATGTGTCCTTTCGACGCGACTACCTTGTAGTCGCTCCCGAGATAATGCTGAATCGCCTTTGCCTTAGTAGGGGACTCAACAATCACTAACTGCATATCAGACCTCGCTTTCCCGGCCGAGTTGGAGAGCAACTGCCGAGGAACTATGATAAATCAACACCAATGTTGCATATTATATTATGTAAGGGGGTTTGGCAAGTTTTTTCTTAGCGGCATATGTCCGCCACGGTACAGCCCGTCACACTCCTAAGCCCTTCCGGCGATACTCCGATCTGCCATCCGATCCTGCCTGCGCTGAACAGAATGACGGGCTTTCCCTCCGCATGAATGTCCACAACCGTCAGAAACTGCTTCTTCATTCCGATCGGAGAGCAGCCTCCGTGGACATATCCGGTGAGGGGAAACAGTTCTTTCTGCGGTATCATTTCCACGCTTTTCTCTCCTGCGGCGACGGCTGCTTTCTTCAGATCGAGTTCTTTTGCGACAGGTATCACAAACACGCAATGCGCGCCGGATTTTCCCTTTGTTACAAGCGTTTTGAATACGCGTTCCGGATCCTGTCCGAGAATCGCGGCCGCTTCCACGCCGGAAACGGCTTCCTTGGTCTCAAAACGGAAGCTCTCATAGGGAATCCCGTTCTTTTCCAGAATCCGCATGGCGTTTGTTTTTTCCTGACGGTCCTTCATATATCAAGTCCAGCTTTCCACGACCCATTCCGCGCAGTCCGGAATATCGCTTTTTTTCTTCTTGTTGAACCAGCATGTCCGGATCCCGTATGCATAAGCGCCTGAAATATCGGACGAAATGGAATCCCCGATCATCAGCACTTCCTCGGGTCGCAACTCCGGGAGTTCCCGGAAACAGGCGTCAAAAAACTCCTTCTGCGGCTTTGGGAAACCGATCCTGTCCGATACGAACATCTTTTCAAAGTACTTCAGCATCCCCGCTTTCCCAAGCCGGTTCCGTTGCTCATCATAGGCAGCGTTACTTGTGACGAACATCCGCACACGTCCGAATAGACTGTCCAGAAGGCGATATGCTCCATCCACAGGCTCTGCCGTATCAAAAAGACACTGGGAGAACATCCGGTCAAACGCTTCGCCGTCTGCCGATATTCCCAGGCTTGAAAAAATCATTCCCCATCTGATTCTGTGCAGTTCTTCAGCAGAGATCTGTCCCTGCTGAAGTTTCCCCCAAAGCAGGTCATTGATCTCATGGAAGCGGGCTTCAATCTGCTCCGGGAGTGTGATTCCGAGTTTGTCCGCCGCCTGATGCATCGCCGATTTCGCGCATTTCTCAAAATCCAGGAGTGTATTGTCAACATCCAAAAACACGGCTTTGATTCCCTTTAAGCAGTCCACCATCCCGCTTTACCTCGCATTTTTTCAATCATGATATCGTGTACTCTCCTTTCCCGTCAATGCCGCGCTACGGTTTGACACAGGGATCGTTCCGTGATATTTTCTAATATATATTTTTTGAGGTTTCAGCTATGCACGCACTCGTTCTGCAAAGTGATTTCGGTCATGCGGACGGCGCCGTCTGCGCCATGTACGGGGTCGCGGAATCCGTGGCTCCGGCGCTTCGGATCTGCGATCTGACGCATGAAATCGAACCTTACAACATCTGGGAAGCCAGCTACCGGCTGATTCAGACAATCGACTACTGGCCCGAGGAAACCGTTTTTGTTTCCGTAGTCGATCCGGGTGTCGGCTCTTCCAGAAGGAGCATCGCGGCGCGGACTGCCGGAAACCGTTATATCATTACCCCTGATAACGGGACTCTGACCCATGTTTTACGTCTCCGCGGCATCCGAAGCCTTCGCGTGATCGATGAAACCAGAAACCGGCTTCCTTTTTCATCGGAAGCGTATACATTCAACGGACGGGATGTTTATGCGTTCACCGGTGCCCGTCTCGCTTCCGGCGTCATCGGTTTCGACGATATCGGACCGGAAGTTCCGGTTTCCTCCGCCGTTGTCCTGCCGATCACGGAGCCTCAGATGAGAGACGGAACCATAACGGGAACGATCGACGTTCTGGACGTCCGCTTCGGAAGCATCTGGACCAATATCCCGCATACCCTGATCCGCGAAGCCGGGATTCGGTACGGCGACCGGGTACAGGTTTCCATTCGCAATGATACCAGGTTCGTATACCGCAACGTCATGACGTTTGCTCATTCCTTTTCGGAGGTATACGTCGGGGAAACGCTTGCGTATATCAATTCTCTGGACTATCTTGCGGTAGCGATCAATCAGGGCTCGTTTGCCAGAGCCTATAATATCGGAACCGGAAACGGCTGGCATATCAGCATCTGCAAATCAAACCTGTGATTACGGATCCGAGCGTTTTATACGCTTCAGATAAGA
>JAFPXU010000028.1 GCA_017394605.1 Clostridia bacterium
CCGAATACGCCAGCACCATTATCTTTAACAACGTTACAGGTTCCACCGCACTATTTCGGCCTTTATCCGAGTACGTCAGGTACAATCCTTTGTAGTTCAACTCCTCCAGTACCTGATCCAGCAGTCTTACCTTCGCGTCTTTCGGAATGAGATGTTCCGTCTCAAGCGGCAGCACCAGTTGCCTTTTGCTGTTGTTTCTGCTATATTCTTTTTGTAGTTTTGTCACAAGAAAATTATACCAAAGAGCAGGACCTTCGGGTTCTGCTTCTTTGGTATTCTGGCTTCTTTCCCAATGAAAAAGACTGCCTCAAAACGTTTCCTTTTTGAGACAGCCCCTTTTTAATGTTTAACACGGACTTGCTATGCCGCAGGGATCAGAACCATTTGTGCTTTTTAGCAAGCATGCACAGGACCACGACGACGGCAATGGAGAGCGCGATTACATAAACATACCCGTATCGCCAGGTGAACTCCGGCATAGACTGAAAATTCATTCCGTACCATCCTACGATAATCGTAAGCGGGAAAAAGAGGGTTGTGAGGACGGTCAGGACTTTCATGGTGCGGTTCATTCGTACGTCCAGAAAAGCGGAATACGCATCCTGCAAATGATCCAGAGCGTTATTCAGGGAGGTCACATCATTCTTTAGCCGTTCTACTTTTTTCGAGAGGTTTGAAAAATAGAACAGATTGGAAGAAGAAAAGATCTCATTTTCGTTTTCCTCAAGCGTTAACGCCACATCGAGGATCTGCTCGTAGTATGTTTGAAGATGAAGCAGTTTTTTCTTAAGATTGATCAGCTCGGAGCCGAACTCGTCTCCGGCGGAATCCGTCACCACTGCTTCTTCCATTTCTGTCATAGCGTTCCGCATCATTTCAATCTTCTCGGCGCCACCGAAAATAAGAGACTCAAGAAAAAAGCAAACGACCTTTTCTGCTTTCAACTTGGAGACAGGGAAGCGATTGATCGCCTTGGCGAAGCTATCCCGCGTGGATCCGTCCCGATCACGGATATCGACGACAAGCAGGAAGTTTTTTTTGAGATAAATGGAGATGAAATCATCTTCTCCGCTGTCAGACGCGACACGCAGTTCCGTGAATGTATAATCGTTGTGAACCTCCGCGCCGGTTCGGAACAGTGAGCTTGCGCTCTGACTGCTTTCCACCGTATCCGGAGCAAAATCGAATCTTTGGTAGATCTGCTGAAGTTCCTCTACATTGATATACCCTGCGGTTATAGAATCATGGGATATTTCATCGAGAGAGATCTCCTTGACAGGGTCTCCAAGACGGTAGAAAAGCATACGTTAGTCCTCCGTGCTGCTAGTATTGTGCGAGCTGATTATATCATATTTATATGCTTCTGAGGATTCAGATGAAGTGGTGTTCACTTTGATTCGTTATTCGCAGCAAAACATCTTTAAACAAGCATGGCGGTTGCTTTTTTCAAAAAGGATATCGAAAAACATCGCAGGGATGGAATACAATTTTTGTCTGCTGGTAAAGAATGTTCAAAACAAGAGCGACTGTTCGTTCCCCTCTGTTTTGAACGCTATTATGGTTAGTAGAGCCTTGGATAGAAAGCGACGGCAATAGCTTTGTTGATTGCATGGCTTTCTGATGATAAAATCATAAGCGGATAGTATCCGTTTCATTTTAAATCAGGCCATACGATTTCAGGAGAAGAGTTTACCCATGCCCGAGAAAAGCGTTAGAGAAATGAACCAGCAGGAGCGACAGCAATATTCGCTGGCAACGCGTGTGTTTCAAGCTACGGCGATATCTGCCGCACTTGTCGGACTGGCTACGCTGCTTCTTGGACTGGCTTTGTATGCCTTCGCGGTTTCAAGGCAGTATATTTCCGAAGCTTTCAGTATCTCGAGGAGTGCTGTCGCAATCATTGAGAAGGCCCTGGACCCGAAGCCTTTTATCGCTAAGGCCAAGGAAAGGTATTTTTCATTGACTTCAGAAGAACGGAACCAGGTCTGGACGGATGATTACAGGCTCTATTATACCGATCTTGAAGAAGAACAGGACTATCATAAAATCGTTGGCGTATTGAAGGATTTCAAATCCGCGGGGGACGCGGAAGATATTTATCTCGCTTTTTATGACAGGGAAGCGTCCGCTATCGTTTATCTGGCAGACGCAGACCAGACGAGCGAGGAGGCGTGTTTCCCGGGAGAATGGGAGCATACCAATATTCGTGGAATCGATAAATTTCTTAGCTGGGACGGCAACGGCAAACTTTACGATATAGCCCGGCTTGATGGATACGGCTGGATGTGTACCAGCGGCTATCCCATACGGGACGCTGCAGGTAATCCCGTCGCGTTTGTTTTGTCGGATATTACGATTCGGAATCTTACTTCCGCAATGAGGAATTTTGCGCTTCAGTATTTGGTCGTAACGGCGCTTCTGACGGTTCTTCTGGCAGCTGTTCAGTCAAGACAATTTCAAAAGAAACTGGTACGGCCGATCAATGCGATTGCCGATGCTGCGGTTCTGTATACAAAGGACAAACGAAACGGAATTACCGATACAGATCATTTTGCGTCGCTGAACATCCAGACAGGGGATGAGGTGGAAAACCTCAGTCTTGTGATGGCAGACATGGAGCAGGACATCTCCTCCTACGAGGAACACCTGGCGAAAGTCATTTCAGAAAAGGAACGGATCGGAACGGAGCTGGATCTGGCGAGAAAGATTCAGGCGGCGATGCTTCCGAATTCTTTCCCGGCCTTTCCGGAAAGGAAAGAATTTGATATCTACGCGTCCATGAGACCTGCGAAAGAAGTCGGAGGGGACTTCTACGACTTTTTCCTGATCGATGAGGACCGCCTTGCAATGGTGATTGCAGATGTCAGCGGGAAAGGAGTTCCTGCGGCGCTGTTTATGATGGTCGCTAAAATACTGGTGAAGAATTCCATCATGAACGGTCTAGGACCTGCCGAGGCGCTTGAGGCGATCAACGAACAGATCTGCGCAAATAACCGCGAGGAAATGTTCATCACGGTATGGCTTGGGATACTGAATCTCAAAGACGGAAGCTTGGTGGCAGCCAACGCTGGCCATGAATATCCTGTGCTTTGTTTCCCGGACGGGAGCGTCCGTGTCGATAAGCAGAAACACGGGTTTGTCATCGGAGGAATGGCGGGGATTCATTTCCCCGAATACGAGGAAAAACTGGAACCGGGAACGAAGCTGTTCCTGTATACGGACGGGCTTCCCGATACGGAGTCAGAAGCAAACGAACAGTTCAGAATGGAACGTGCGCTGCAAGTTCTGCAGCTGAGCGGAGGGAAAGATCCGAAAGCGATCCTTTCCGATATGGATTCCGCTGTCAGGGAATTCGCAGGGAACGCGCCGCAGTTTGACGACCTGACAATGCTCTGCGTATTATTTTCTGGGAAGGAACGTGGTTCGGGAGGATTGAAACGCAACATGGAAGATAAGGAAATCTCGGTCGAATCGGTAGCTGAAAACATTGAATCCGTAACGTCTTTTATCAACGCGGAGCTGGAAGCGTTTGACTGCCCGCAGAAGGCACGTATACAGATTGATGTTGCTGCCGATGAATTGTTTGCAAATATTGTACAGCATGCCTACGTTCCGAACACCGGAACTGTTACGGTGAAAGTGGCTGTCTCAGGAGAGGACCGTGTCGCGCGGATCACCTTTATTGACTCCGGAAAGCCTTTTGACCCGCTTTCTGTTCCTGAACCGGATATTACTCTGCCGGTGGAACAGCGAGGAGTCGGAGGATTAGGACTTTTTCTTGTCAAAAAAACAATGGACGATCTGATTTACGAGTACAAGGACGGAAAAAACGTCGTAACGATCGTGAAATCTATTTAACATAGACAATATCAATGATGGAAAGAAGAGCGGAAAACAATGGATAATCTGAGCTTTGAAAACAACAAAGACACCCTGGTACTGAAGCTTTCCGGACATATCGATTCCTCCAATTCCGCGGAGATTGAGGAAGAAATCGGAAAAATCCGCGAAAAATGCAAAGCAAAGGAAATACAGATTGACTGCGAAAAGTTGGAATACATTTCGAGCGCAGGACTGCGGATCATTCTCAGGATCAAGAAAGATGTTCCGGACACAAAGGTCATCAATGTATCATCCGAGGTCTATGAGGTGTTCGACATGACCGGCTTTACGGAGATGATGGAGATCTCAAAAGCGTTCCGGGAACTTTCCATCGATCATTGTGAAGTAATCGGTCAGGGAGCGAACGGAAAAGTTTACAGAATTGATCAGGATACGATTGTAAAAGCGTATTTTAACTCGGACGCACTTCCAGAAATCAATCGTGAACGGGAGCTCGCGCGCGCCGCGTTTGTGCTGGGAATACCGACTGCTATTCCGTACGACGTTGTCAAAATAAAGGGCGGGGGCTATGGCTCCGTATTTGAGCTTCTGAACGCGAAGAGCTTTGCCAAACTGCTGATTGACAAAGAAAAATCAGTGGATGAACTGGTAAAGATGAGTGTCGAGCTTCTCAGGCTGATTCATTCTACGACAGTAAAACCGGAAACGATGCCCGATATGAAAGAAACAGCGCTTGGTTGGGCGGACTTTCTGAAGGATTATCTGGAACCAGATCTGTATAAGAAACTGCACGATCTGATTCAGGCGGTGCCGGATGACAATCACATGCTTCACGGCGATTATCACCTGAAAAATGTCATGCTTCAGAACGGGGAAGTTCTTCTGATCGACATGGACACCCTTGCACACGGGCACCCTATTTTTGAACTTGCCGGAATGTATAACGCATATACGGGATTTGCGGACGTAGACCACAATCAAGTGGATTCTTTTCTGGGGATACCATATAAAACAGCGCAGGAGTTCTGGGGAAAATCATTAAAGCTTTATCTGAAAGGAAAGGATGAACAGGCTGTCCGGCAAACAGAGGAGAAGGCGATGGTGATTGGATACGCCCGTATCATGCGGAGAAGCATCAGGAGGAAAGGACTTGAAACGCCTGAGGGACGCGCTGTCATCGATAACGCCAAAAAACATCTGGAGGAACTTCTGCCTAGAATCGATACGCTCGTTTTCTGACCTGTTGGCAAATGTCATCATTGATGATATAATAACTATCTAACCGGCTGAAGCCGGTTTTCAAAGCGCCGAAGCGCTGTTTCCATTAGGGCATTAATTTAGCGTGCTATGAAGGTATGCGTTTCTCTGCAGAGAGTTGGTGTATACCTTTTTTGGTATATAGGTTTCATTTTGAAGGGAGGATATAGTATATGGCATGTTTTCTTGTTCCGACGGTTGAAGCAATCGCCGCGACAGTGCTCGCAAAGGTGATGGAATCCAAAGAGGTCACCCCGGATATTGCGAAAGTGCAGAAAGACGCGGAATCCCTGGAAGTTGCGGGGAAGGTCCCGTTCTCCAGAAAGCTGAAATGGCTCAGGAATCTTCTGTGGGGCGGTTCCGCACTGCTTGCGTTCGAGCATGTTTGGCACGGCGAGATCAGTCCGGTATTCCCGTTCCTCACGGCTGCGGGAAATCCTGCGGATGCAGCGGAGATGCTGCATGAGATGGCGACGGTCGGCGTCACAATGGCGTTGCTGATCACCGCAGTCTGGGGAGTAATGGTTGTAGTTTCTTCGTCAATCGAAAAAAGAGCGCCCAAGGTGCAGACCGCTGAAAATTAACAACAGCGGGGGGTGAAGACGATGACTTTGCTTACCTCTGTTTTTGCGGCGATCATCAGCACGGTTATCTGGTATAAAAATGCCCCAAAAGACGACATGAAGGTCGGCATTCTTTGCTGGCTTTACTGGGGAGCGTCTTTGATGTGGCTGGTAGACGCCATATTCGAATACGCGGAACTTCGTGCGGAATACTTTACGCCGGCGCCTGCCGATATGCTGAATGACTTTTATCTTGGTCTTTCCGTAGTTGCGCTTGGACTGATTATCTGGCTGGTGATCCTTCTGATAAAGGATCCGAAGGGTGTTGTGAAAAACGCGTTGTCACGCGGCAAAAAGTAATATGGATATTGAGGAACGGTTCCGCCGAATTATTCGGTGGAACCATTTTTTGCGGTCAGCGAGGAATTATGAACGGTGAGATTAAACACCTCTTGGAATCTGTCAGAGACGGCTCCATGACGGTGGAAGAAGCGCTTTTGAAACTAAAAATACGGCCGTTTGAAGACCTGGGATATGCGAAGATCGACCTTCACCGTTCCCTGCGTCAAGGCGTTCCCGAAGTCATCTACGGAGCAGGAAAAACAGCCGATCAGATTGCTGGAATCATCAGAACGATGCAGAAAAACGGCCAGACGCAGATTCTGATCACGCGTCTTTCTGAAGAATGCGCGGGAAAGATTCAAAAATCGGTTTCTATAACATACAGCGCCGACGCACGCATTGCCTACTGCGGCACGATACCCGTGCCGGACGGAATCGGAAAGGTGCTCGTTGCCACAGGCGGAACGAGTGATATCCCCGTTGCGGAAGAAGCAGCGGTGACGGCGGAATTCTATGGAAATGAAGTGATCCGTCTTTATGATGTAGGAGTCGCCGGGCTTCACAGACTGCTTGCCCATAAGGAAGATATCATGAATGCGAGCGTGATCATTGCAGTTGCCGGAATGGAGGGAGCGCTTGCGAGCGTGATCGGCGGGCTCGCGGACTGTCCGGTAATCGCCGTACCGACCAGTGTCGGATACGGGGCATCGTTCCATGGGCTGTCCGCACTGCTTTCCATGCTCAATTCCTGTGCGAGCGGAGTCGCCGTAGTCAATATCGATAACGGCTTCGGGGCAGGGTATTACGCGAACATGATCAACCACAAGGAGAAAAAGGGATGAAAACGCTTTATCTTGACTGTTCCATGGGGGCTGCCGGAGATATGTTGACTGCTGCCCTTTTAGAGCTTCTTCCTGATCCGGATGCGTTTGTGGAACGTCTGAACGGACTCGCAATTCCCGGTGTGGAATTCCGCAGGGAGAAGACGCAGAAATGCGGTATAACGGGTACACATATGTCGGTAATGGTGCATGGAAAGGAAGAAAGCCCGCATATGCACGGAGACTCGAACGCCCATTCTGACGGGAAGGCTGATCATGATCACGCACATGTGCATGAACACCACGGGATGCATGAAATCACGCATATCGTGGAAGATCTGAAACTACCGGCCACGGTCAAGGCAGATATTCTGGACGTGTATGGACTGATTGCAGAGGCGGAAAGCCATGTGCACGGCAAGCCTGTGGATAACATTCATTTCCACGAAGTCGGCACCATGGACGCTGTGGCGGACATTACTGCGGTCTGCCTGCTGATGCGCGAGATCTGCCCCGATGAGACGGTTGTCTCCCCTGTTCATGTTGGATGCGGACAGGTCCGATGCGCGCATGGAATTCTTCCTGTACCAGCGCCAGCAACTGCGTTCATTTTGAAAGGAATTCCCACATACGGCGGAGAGATCCATGGAGAGCTCTGCACGCCGACCGGCGCTGCTCTGATCAAGCATTTTGCGACCCGGTTCGGGAACATGCCAGTCATGTCAACCGAGGAAATCGGTTACGGAATGGGGAAAAAGGACTTTGAACGCGCAAATTGCGTCCGGGCAATGCTCGGGAATTCTCCGGATCTTACGGACACGATTTTGGAGATGTCCTGTAATGTGGACGATATGACTGCGGAAGAGATCGGATTTGCGGAAGAAAGACTGTTTGAAGCCGGAGCCGTTGAGGTTTATACGTTACCTGTCGGGATGAAAAAATCCCGTCCGGGCTGTATGATTTGCGCTCTCTGCCGTGAACAGGACCGGGAAAGGATTCTGTCGGCGTTTTTCAAGCATACGTCAACGCTTGGCGTACGGGAGAATGTGTTCCGCCGTTATGTTCTGAGCCGGGCAATCGAAACGATTCCAACACCATACGGCGAGATTCGAAGGAAGGTCTCAGAAGGGTACGGTGTAACAAGAGTAAAATTGGAATACGAAGATCTTACGAAAATCGCGCGAGAAAAAGGGATCAGCATAAGGGAAGCAGAAGATCTTGTGAAGCAGAAATAACAGCGGAGGGATACGGAATGGATTTGATGCATGAGAAGCAGGAGAATCTGCGCCGCATGCTTCGCGACATGGAAACGGTGGCGGTCGCATTTTCTTCCGGCGTGGACTCAACGTACCTGCTGAAGACTGCGCATGACGTATTGGGGAACGGCGCGATCGCCATAACCGCAAGCTCGAGCATCTTCCCGAAACGGGAGAATGAGGAGACGCGCAATTTTTGTGCTGAGGAGGGAATCGCGCAGGTTGTTCTCGACACGGATCCCTTGGATGTGGAAGGCTTTTGTGAAAACCCGAAAGACCGTTGCTATCGGTGCAAGAGAAACCTTTTTGCTAAGATTAAAAAGATTGCACAAGACCGTGGACTGGCTTTTGTAGCAGAAGGTTCAAATCTGGATGACGAGGGCGATTATCGACCGGGCATGCGGGCGATTGCGGAACTTGGTATCAGGAGTCCACTCAGAGAAGTCGGGCTGACAAAGAGAGAAATCCGGGTGCTGTCGAAAGAGCTGGGACTGCCAACCTGGGATAAGCCCTCCTATGCTTGCCTGGCATCGAGATTTCCATACGGTGAAACGATCACGGTCGAAAAGCTGTCCATGGTCGACCGTGCGGAAGACCTTCTTCTGAGACTCGGATTCCGGCAGATGAGGGTGCGGTTTCACGGAGACGTTGCGCGTATTGAGGTTGAGCGGGAACAGCTTGCAAGAATCGTTTCTCCGGAAATCGCCGGACAGATACGGGACTACCTACACGAACTTGGTTTTTTGTATGTAGCTGTAGATCTGGACGGATATAAGACGGGAAGCCTGAACAAAAAGGTTTGACGGATGAAACGCATTGATTGAAAGCAAAAAATGCCCCTGCGGGCATTTTTTCATTTTATGAAAAACAGGAAGAAACCGTTGCGTGGCTTTCTGTCAGAAGGATTGTGTGTCAAGAAAGGCTTTCAGGAGGTTATCCACGCTCCACTGGTTGATCGCTTCAAGCAGCGGCATGGTTTTTTCCCCGAGTACGCTGACAGAGTACTCGACATGAGGAGGAACTTCAGGATATATGGTTCGAATCACGAAACCGTCCCGTTCAAGTTCCCGCAGCTGCTTTGTCAGCATGGCTTCCGTGATCCCGTCCAGGCTTCGTCTAAGATCGCTGAACCGCATCGGGCCGCTGTAATGGATAGACCAGAGGATACTGGTTTTCCATTTTCCTCCGAGCGTATGCTGAAACGCGATGACGCCGCAGTTTTTGACGGAGAGACAGGGACAGTTTCTCTTTTCCTGAAGATTATCCACGCATGGCCTCCATACTATTATTTTTCATAGTACATATGAAATATTAGAGTACTTGACATAATAATCATTACTAAATAAAATAAAGCATAAAGGCGGAAAAGTCAACTGTTTTTGCATGAAAACAACAGAATCCCGCACGGCGGGACAGCAAAGAGGAAACCATATGACAGTTTTACCCATATACAATATGCTTACCCTTCCAAACTCGAATGTGTTTTTCAGGAAGGAGCTGTATGAAGAAATGACCGGGAAACAACCGGTTCAAGATGAAAAGATGATTCTGATCATTGCGAAAGAAGAGGTCGCGGTGCAGGATCTCTCGCTGGAAAATGTTTATCCGATCGGCGTATTCGGTTTTATTAAGGAAGTGAACGAACAGGGTTTCCTGTTGATTCATGTTACCCACAGAGTGCGGATTGATGAGATCGATGTTTCTCCTGAACGTAAGCTTACGCTGAGCACGGCACTTCTTCCGGATACGGAGGATATGGATGAAAACGAAGCAAGAGAGCGACTTCTGAAACTGAAGGAGGAGATTCTTTCGGTCGGTCGCGAATTTGAGTGGGGGCCCATGATGGAGGCGTTTCTTGCTTCGTGGCACACTTTGGGGGATGTTGGCGCTGCTCTGTCCCCTTTTATGAATCTGCCGGGAGAAAAGCTTTATTCGCTTTTGGAGGAAAACAGTCAGCGCAAACGGTTTGATGCGCTGGAGGCCATGCTTTACGAACATGCCGAACTGACCCGGGTAAGGCTGAAAGCGCAAAGCGCCGAAAAAGAAAACAACCAGAAGCTGTACAGAGAGCAGGCTATCCGCAGTCAGATCGAATATCTGCAGAAAGAACTGGATGAAATGCATCCGGACGAACTGACGGGAATCCGTAAACTTGAGATCGGGATACAGGAATCCGGGATGAATGAAACCGCAAGGAAGGAAGCGGATAAACTGATCAGCCGCATGAAGGCCGAGGGGCAGAACAGCCAGGAGTACGGTATGCTGGCGGATTATCTTGAGTTTCTGGTTTCGTTGCCCTGGAAGAAGGAAAAATTCAAAAAAATAGATCTCGAGAACGCCGAGAAGGTTCTGGACGCAGACCATTTCGGGCTGGAGAAAGTCAAGAGGAGGATACTTGAACAGATCGCGGTGATGCAGCTGAAAAAGAAGCAGTCGGGGTCGATTATCCTTTTCGTTGGTGCGCCTGGTACAGGAAAGACAAGCATCGGTCAGAGCATTGCGAAGGCGCTAAAACGCGAGTACATCCGTGTGGCACTTGGGGGCATTCACGATGAAGCGGATATCCGCGGTCACAGACGGACCTATATTGGGGCTATGCCGGGACGGATCATGGACGGGATACAGAAAAGCGGCGTTTCCAATCCTGTGATGGTCCTGGATGAGGTTGATAAGTTATCCATGTCCTATAACGGAGATCCCGCCAGTGCGTTGTTGGAGGTTCTGGACCCGGAACAGAACAGTACGTTTACAGACCATTATCTGAATGTGCCGTATGATTTGTCCGATGTTCTGTTTATATGCACCGCGAACAGTCTGGACACGATTCCAGAGCCGCTGCTGAACCGAATGGAGGTTATTCATTTTCAAGGCTACACGCCGATTGAAAAGTTCGAGATTGCCGTACGGCATCTGGTTCCGAGGGCGATTGCAGCGGCAGGTCTTACAAAAACGGATATCAGTATTTCGGACGCGGCGGTGAAGCATGTGATTTCCGAATACACCCGCGAGGCGGGCGTGCGGGGGCTGAAAAAGCAGATGGATACTATCTGCCGAAGCGCAGCGGTCCGGATCGTGAGGGGGGCCGATAAGCCGGTGAATGTTACGGAAGATAATCTGAGAGATTTTCTCGACATGACCCCGATACGGATGAAGAACGTAAAAGACACCGCTGCGCCGGGTGTTGTCACAGGACTCGCATGGACACCCGTAGGCGGAGATGTTTTGTATATCGAGTCCAAAAAGATGAAAGGCAACGGAAGGCTGACGATTACCGGACAGCTGGGAGATGTCATGAAGGAATCTGCGCAGATTGCCATGAGTCTTGTCCGTACGCTGTACTCTGATAAGATTGGAGATATCGAGAAACAGGATATCCATATTCACGTTCCGGACGGTGCAACGCCGAAGGACGGACCTTCAGCGGGTATCACGCTGACCACGGCGCTCGCTTCGCTGTTTACGGGCGTGCCCGTCAGCCCCGCAGTTGCTATGACAGGAGAAGTATCCCTTCAGGGGGGCGTTAACCCGATCGGCGGACTGCCCGAGAAACTGATGGCCGCACAGAGGGCAGGCGTGAAGACGGTTTTTATTCCAAACGAGAATCTGGAAGACCTGAAAGACGTAGCTGCCGAGGTCAGGGATAAAATTGAGATCATACCGGTTCAGACGGTTGAAGAAGTTCTGCAGAGACTTCAGCTTTTGCCGTAAATCGGGTGATGAATCGATGAACGGATTACTTGCTGCGATAATAATGTGTTCAATTGCAGAAATAAAAGGAGATTTTCCCGTAAAATCTCTTTTTTATTATCTGTTACGCGCACAGGATGCAGAGAGATGAACGGTATGCCTTGTGAGGGGCTTATGATATATTTTTAATATACCCGGAAAAAACAGAAAGAATGCGGAACGATGAAAAAGCGGGACGGAATATGGCAAAGAAGAAAAAGAAAAAAATAACGTTGGCGGAAAAGAAAAGAAGACGCCTGATTCTTCTGCTTGCGGCCATTCTGATCGTCACGATTTCAGTCGGGATCATTTATCCGTACTATTCGGAGCATGGATGTTCAACGCTTCCGCAGGATATTCAGAACATTCTGTCAACCGCGTCTTCGCTGATTTCCGAGAATCCGATCGTAACACCGGAACCAAATCTGTACGGACCGTATCGCGTCAGGTGGGTCGTGGACGGCGATACGATCGTGGTGGACCTGAACGGGACGGACACCTACATCCGGCTGATCGGAATCGATACGCCGGAAAGCGTCAGTTACAATACATCCGAAAATACCGAGCAGGGAAAGACAGCGTCTGATTTTACAAAAAAACTTCTCAGGAAGCAGAAAGTTTATCTGGAATATGACAAAGACACAAAAGATAAATACGGGAGGACGCTTGCGTATGTGTTTCTGACAGACAAAACGACCATGGCAAACCGTGAGATCCTTCGCGCGGGAATGGCGAAAGTTTATTCATTCCGACCAAATGTCAAATATGAAAAGGAGTTTATCCGGACCCAGAACGAGGCGAAGGCCAACCGGGTCGGATTCTGGGACGGGTATTTTGGATAAACGGCATTGTTTGCTGAAAGGGAAGCGCAAAAGAAAGCGGGAAGTCCGTTCGGGACTTCCCGTTTAGCTGCTATATGAGCCGAAGAAGTTATTTTTCTTCCAGAATCGTTGCGACGTACTGCTGCAGTTCTTCTAGTGTCGGGAAACAGGCAAGGAACATATAGTTGCCCATGTCCGCCGCGAGGGCGGCATCCACACGGCCTTCTTCACGAATCTGAGATGCATACTTCTTCAATACTTCTTCTCTGCTGAGAGTATAGTTTCTAGCGTCCCTCCGTCCCACGAAAACGCAGTACTGGCGGTCACCTGTTCCTTTATCCGAACGGTCGAATGCGATCATGTCCGCCCAGATTTTATAAACATCGGTGCTGTTGGCGTAATTCATCATGGTGGGCGAAATGCCACCGCTCGGCCGCATATTCACTTCCAGAGCGACCACATCGCCCTTCTTTCCTATATGCTGGTCGCGGTTCAGACGGAAGAATTCAAAATGTACGAACCGGCTTTTTACGCCGAACGCTTTCAGTGCGGCGCGACCCATGGTCCGCAGATCGTCCGGCAGGCGGTCGCGGATATAAAAGACGCTGTTTCCGTTCTGATTGACGACCTCCATCAGATCCACGGCAGTGACATTTCCCGTTTCAAGCAGGGGCTCGCCTTTACTGTTCACGATGGCGTCATACGTGTTGACGGTCGCATCAATAAATTCTTCCATGATGAAAAGGGTATCGTCCTTTGTCTCGAAGAAATTATGAAGATCCGCGTCATTCTTCAGTTTCCAGGTTTTTGTGGCGCCGACACCGTTATCCGGCTTGACAATGACAGGATAACCGACTTCTTCAATGAAAGCGGCGCACTCTTCGATCGTATCGACAAGGTGAAATCTCGCGACAGGTATTCCGGCAAGCGCATACCGTTCTTTCATTTTGGATTTGAACTTGACGCACGGCATATCTTCCGGCTGAAATCCCGAAAGGATATGAAAATCGCGTCGCAGTTCCGCATCCTGTTCCAGCCAGAATTCGTTATTGCTTTCCAGCCAGTCGATTCGCCCGTATTTGTGAATGAAATAAGCCACGCCGCGGTATACTTCATCATAATTCTGAAGGGAAGAGACTTTATAATACTCATCCATCGAAGATTTCTGATCATCAGTTAGCTGGTCATACGGACAATCGCCTATTCCGAGAACGCGCAGACCGTTATCGCGCAGATGGTGGCAGAAATGCCAGTAATTATCCGGAAAATTCGGAGAGATAAACACAAAGTTTTTCATTTTTTTCTATTCCTTTGCTGTTCTATTTTCAGGAAAACAGATAAGGGAGGAAGTAGTCCGCCTGTTTATACCACCACGGCCAATCGTGATTGACGTCGCTTCCCCAGACGTCGACCCAGATGTTTATTCCAAGCTCTTTAAACTTCTGACCGAGGAACTGTGTGCTCCACGGCTCTTCCCAGGCGCCGGTCCCGACGCAGACTACCGCTTTGTGCGCGTTATATTCCTGAATGAAGGGGTGATCCGCCGGGAAATTGGCCATATAGTCAGTGGGAGAATTCCGGTAGACAACTTCATCCATGTAGTCGCCAAGGAAGAAAGATGCATTGTAGATTCCGCTGAGAGCCATACAGCGGTCAAAAAGATCCGGGAAACGGAGATACAGATTCAGTGCATGCGTGGCGCCCATCGAGCAACCGACCGTCATAATGCCGGGATATCCGGTCCATCCGTTTCTTCCGTTGACCCATGAACGGATATAAGGAACAACCTCTCTTGTAATATAATTGATCCATTGCTCATGAAGCCGGATACGGTCATAGGGATTCCCATCCTTGTTGCTCCAGGTTTCGATGTCGATGGTGTCGATGGAAAAGACCGTGCAGGCACCGCTGTCGATCCATCCCTGAAACGTGTCCGTCATGTGGAAGTTCGCGAAGTCATAATGATGACCGTCCTGACAGGGGATAAACAGAACCGGCCTGCCGGCATGACCGTAAACGGACATCGGCATGGTTCGGGACAGGTTTTCACTGTAGAATTCCGGATAATTGATTTCCATATATGATTAATCTCCAAGCTGGTAAAAAATCGTGTTCAGAAAGAAAGGTATCTGCTGCTCCCAGGAAGACTCGGAATGGATCCCGCCGGGAACGACTCTGCTTTCAACATACAGTCCTTTTTTGATCAGCAGAGAAGTCATTTCCCCGTAAAGCCGTCTTGCCCGTACGGAGGTCATTTCAAGGGAGCCGTTGTCCATGTAGAGTACGGTATCCCTCACATCACTTTCCCGGATCAGCTTCTTGAATGACGCGGGACTGAAGGCAAAAGAAGGGGAAAGAGCAGCGCCGCGGGAGAAAACGTCGTTGTATGTCAGCAGAGCGTATACGGTCATAATCCCGCCCATGGAACTGCCCGCCACAAACGTGAATTCCCGTTCCGGAAGAGTGGGATAGTGTTTGTCGATATACGGCTTAAACCGCTTTACGATATAGTCCATGGTGAGCTTGCCGCGCCCTTTGATACTGCCGTATTCAGGATCCGTGAAGTCAAAGGGAGAATACTCGGACAGGCGACCGCCGCATTTTTCATCTTCCGCATGGTGATTGCATTCGAGCGCGGCAACGATCAATGGGACGTTGTGTTCCGTGAGGTAGTCCAGAATTCCCCAGCATTTTCCGTAGGAAGCGTCGCTGTCGCGAAAAAGATTCTGACCGTCAAACATATAAAGTACGGGACAGCGACGGCTGTCGTCCGCCATGCAGCTGTCCGGAACATAAACATATGCTTTCCTTGGTTCATTTCCCGTAAGACCGGGAATTGTGATATTCCATTCTTTATACAATCATGTTTACCTCTATACCGCTAATGCAAGAAAATATATCATATTTTCACCGCATCTTCAACCATGTTTCAGAATCGCGGCAAACGTTCAGACGGTCGCTCCGCTCATCAGTTCTTCCGTAAACTGTCGGGTATAAAGCGCATAATAATAACCTCTGCGCTTCATAAGCTCGGGGTGAGTACCCTGTTCGATGATTTTTCCGTCCCGAACGACCAGGATCAGATCCGCCTGGCGGATCGTAGAAAGCCGATGCGCGACCACAAAAGAGGTTCTGCCCTTCATAAGGTGCTCGATTGCTTCCTGAATGAGCTTTTCCGTGACCGTATCGATGGAAGAAGTCGCTTCATCCAGCACGAATATGCGGGGATTGGATAGAATCGCCCGGGCAAAGGACAGAAGCTGCTTTTCCCCGGTGGAGAGCAGGTCGCCTCCTTCTCCGACGTCACTGTCATACCCCTTTTCCATTCGTGCGATAACGCTGTCTGCCGAAACCGCCTTGACGGCCGCCTCGATTTCTTCCATAGTCGCATCGGGTTTTCCATAAAGAAGATTATCCTTTACGGTGCCCGAAAACAAATGCGGTGTCTGAAGAACATAACCAATATTCGAATGCAGCCACAACTGAGAGCGTTCCCGGGCATCTTTTCCGTCTATCAGAATTTGTCCGGAAGTGGGCTCAAAGAATCTGCAGACAAGATTGACAAGTGTGGACTTCCCCGCACCGGTTTCCCCAACGATCGCAACATTGGTTCCCTGCGGAATCTTTAAATTGAAATGCTCAAGCACATACTCGTTTCCGTCCGGGTACATAAAGGATACATCGCGGAATTCCACTTCCCCGTACAGCTCTTCCCAGTTTTCTTTCTTCGGATGAAAGGTATCGCCGTATTTTGCTATGACTTCCGGACTGTCGGAAACATCGGATTCCGTTTCCATCAGCCGGGTAAAGCGTTCAATGTTGACCTGAACAGTGATCAGATCGGAAAGCGCGCGGACGACCCACTGGATCGGTTCCATCAGATTCAGCGCGTAGGCGGTAAACGCGGCAAGTGTGCCGAGTTCCATCAGCCCGGTTACGGTGATCTGACCGCCCCTCCAGAGGACCAGCGCCAGCAGGATATAGGACGCGAAGGAAATCGTGGAGACGAAAAGGGAACGGAAATGGGCGGTCTTGACGGATGCACGGGTCATTTCACGGCTGACCGTTCTGAAATCCTGATCCATCCGCTCTTCGGCAACGAGTGTCTTTGTCGTTTTTGCCCCGGTAATGCCCTCGTTGAACCCGGAGGTGATCTGAGAGTTGATTTCACGCACGCGACGGTTCAACCGGACGAGCCTGCCCTGGAAATACCCGAGGGCGATTGCCGTGAGCGGGACGATAATCAGAACCAGAAGTCCCATTTTCCAGTTCAGCGCGAACATGAGGGTGATGGCGCCGATGATATAAGTGATATTCCATATGCCGTCCATCAGACTCCATGATACAAGTGAGCCGATTCGTTCGGTGTCGCTGATGACTCTGGAGTGGATATAACCGACGCTGTTCTGGTTATAATACGAAAAAGACAGCGTCTGGAGATGATTGAATGCAGCGCGACGCATATCCCGGTCCACACCCAGTTCAATGAGACCGCCTTGATATGCGGATATCAGGTTTCCGATCGTCTGGACAAGCAGAACGGCGAGATAGGAAAGGATGAACGGCAAAAGCGTATCAAGGGTCGAAAGCGCAACAAAATGATTCAGCGCATACTGCTGAAACAGAGGCATGACCGTATCGACCAGTCCCCCGAGAACAGAAAGCACGACCATACTCCATATGACTTTACGAAGCGGTTTCAGGTAAGGAAGCAGTTTCGGTATGCCATAATGGGGAAGCCGTACATATTGCTGTTCTTCTTTTTTAAATGCGGTTTCCGTCATACTTTATATCTCCGCATAGCCCAGCTGGATGTCATAGATTTTACGGTACATCCCACTAGAGGACGCGAGCTCTGCCGGGGTTCCTTCTTCGATAATCCGCCCCCTGTCGAGGACGAGGATATAGTCAGCCTGCATCAGGGTTGTGATACGGTGGGAGATCAGGATCACGGTCGATTTTCCCAGGAGCGTCTGGAGCTGCTGTCGGATTTTTGCGTCAGTTTCGGAGTCAACGGCCGACAATGAATCGTCGAAAATCATGACGGGGGCTTTCTGGGTCAGCATTCTTGCAATTGCCACGCGCTGTTTCTGCCCGCCGGACAGTGTTACGCCCCGTTCGCCTACCATCGTGTCATATCCCTGCGTAAATTCCGTGATGGACTCGTCAACACACGCGATTCCCGCTGCCCGCCGGATCTCCTCTATCGGAAGATCCCGGTCGCGGATGGAGATGTTTTCTCCGATCGTACGCGAGAACAGGAACGGTTCCTGAAGCACCATGCCGATACAATCGCGCAGATCCTGCGCCCGCATATCCGCGACATTGATTCCTCCGAGAGTGATGATCCCTTTTTCGGGCGGAAGTTCATACAGCCTGGTCAGCAGATGCATCAGGGTTGTTTTGCCGGATCCGGTGCTTCCCAGAATGCCCAGCGTGGTACCCGCTTTGACCCTGAACGAGACATCGTTCACGACATCGGTTCCGTTCTCGTACCCGAAGGAGACGCGGTCAAACATGATATCTCCGTGCGCGGCTTGTTCTGTCTGTTCTCTGGAAACAGGGTTCGGACGGTCGCGCTCGGGTTCGGAATTCATGATGTAACGGATACGGTCGATGCTGACGCCCGCTTTGCTCATTTCGGAAATAACGCGGCCGAGGAATCTTACCGGCCAGATCAGCATTCCGTTATAACTGATAAACGCAATAAACTCACCGGGTGTGAGTTCTCCGCGTATGCAGAACAGGGATCCGAGCACAAGGACGAGCAGGATCTGAAGTCCGCTGATGAAATCGCTGGTGCTCCAGAAAGCGGACAGAAGTTTCATCAGATGGATCCAGAGACCAGTAAAGTATACGTTCTGTTTTTCAAAGCGTTCACGTTCAAATTCTTCTCTTCCGAATGCGCGGACGACACGGACACCGGTCAGATTTTCCTGGACGATGGTGGACAGGACGCCTTCGTTTTCATCGCATATCTCAAATCTGGAACGTATTTTCCCGTAAAAAATCACGGAGTAAGTGACGACAATCGGGGCGGCTACCGCAGCGATCAGTGTGAGTTTCGGATTCATGCTGTACATGAACGCGAGGGACATCCCTACCATGATGATGGTACGGACGACGGAAATCATTTGCTCGGACACAAAAGTCCGGACACGATCCACGTCAGAAGTGCAGCGTTGAATGATATCGCCCGTATTGTTCTCCTGATGCCAGGCATACGGAAGCCTCTGGATATGCGAGAAAAGGTCCTCACGCATCTTTTGCTTCAGCTTTTCGGCTGAAAGGGAGGATGTAAGCCCCCGAAGATAGATGAGAATCACAAGGAAGAAGGCCATGATGAGGATGATCAGAGCCACAGTCCATAGATTGTTACGGAAGAAGCCCGCGCCGCCCGCACCGGTGAACCAATTCTTTATAAAATCTGGCGCAGATAATTCCCTGCTTCCGATTACGGCATCCACTGTCTGACGGATGACCTGCGGAATCAGCATTTCCAAAAGCGTAACGAAAAACGACACAAGAAGGGTACAGGCAAAATAACGCTTGCAGCCATTCAGAAAATGTAGCAACATCGTTCCTTTTGTGTATTTCAGTGTTTTTTTGCCGGTCGCAGCCATATTTTCACCAAGAACGCACGGGCGTGAGAATTAATATTTGTTTTTGTGCCGTGCAATAAAACTATTTATCATATAAGCTGAGAAAGGTCAAGAAAAGCGGAGAGACGGACAGCGATGTGCGCGGTTGGACAAATCTTAAGAAATAGTGTATTGTTCATCTAAACCAGAGAAACGGCGGGAGTACTCTGAATCAGTGAGATTGGAGGCATAAACATGAAGACGCTGACGGTGATGTATCTTAAAAACTGTCCCTACTGCCGCAATGCGCGGAAAGCGCTGGACGAGCTTTTGCAGGAGCATCCTGATTTCCGGGAAACACCAATTACATGGATTGAGGAATCGGAGCAGCCTATAATGGCAGACAGTTATGACTACTGGCGCGTTCCGTCCATTTTCATGGGAGATGAAAAGCTGTTCGAAGCAAATCCTGCAGATACCTATGAGAGCCTCAAAGCGGCGTTTTCTAAAGCGCTCGCCAAGGCGCTTGATTCCTGACGGGAAATACTGCTTACATAAAAAAGACAAGGCTGCTGAACCGAAGACGGTACAGCAGCCATTTTAATGGAATCTGTCTGTGACGCAGAATTAAAGGGCAACGAAACGAATGCGGAGCAGGGAACCTTACCGGATTCCCGTGATGTTCAGATTATACAGGCGCGTTTCTTTCGGAATGACGCGTGTATTATACTGCTCTGTTTCTCTGGTAAACCGCATGGACGGGATCGCATCCTGCATGGTTCCGGACACGCTTCCTCCGGTGATGATATCTACCTTTCCGTCATGATGCCAGTATCCGAGACGGATTTCCCCGAGGATATCTCCTCCTACCGGGTCGACCTGGAAATCCGAAAACTCCACCAGTTCCAGATAGTTTCCTTCCCGAAGCTGTTCCGGAGAGGCGCTGCCTCCTGAAACGACAAAATTATAAACAAGAGAGCTGTCCTTGCTGCCGAGGTATTCGCTCATCTGACGGCTTCCCCAGGTGTCTGCCGCGATTCCGTCCCGGATCAGATAACGTTCTCGGATCCAAGCACCTTCCGAGTCGACAGGATACGAGGCGGAGGAGTTTTCAAGTGAAGCGGAGGCGAACAGGGAGATCCGGTCGCCCGTGGTGTATTCAGCTACCTGCTTTCCCTTCGCCCAGTCAGACAGCTTTCGGAACTGCATGCCTGCACTCATGCGGGTTGCGAAATAATCATAGATCTCAACAGCGTCTTCTGTTGAAAAAATCACATCGCTTTTTTCCAGAGCGGGCGTAGCGCCTGCCACGAGCCGGTCTCTGCCGAAACGCATCGCGTTTTCCACATCCCGGGTCAGCTTCTCGCCGTTGCACACGCCCGAGCGATAATTTCTGTACAGCTCGATTTCATGATTGTCATGAGAAGCGTTGACCACGACCTCGATCATGGAGGAAGGATAGGTGATCTCATAGGTAACGCCGTTCGAGTTTTCGAAGCGTTCATGGATCTCCCGGACGAAGATTTCGTAGGAATTGACCCGTTCCCTCTCTGTTTCGTGGACGGCCTGCATGGATGTGATAAAGGTTTCCGCGATCGCATCGACATCGACTTTTGTTTGTTCCACTGCCGGGACAGGTCTGTCAGTCAGTGTATAAGCCGGGTTTTTGACAAGAGACGCCTGATAAGCGAGATTTTTCAGAACGGAATCCAGTTCAGAATCGGAGGCGGTCGGATTAATACTTCCGGAAGCGCTGCCGAGCATTTTCCCGTCTTCAAGCGGAACGTATACTTTAACCTCGAATGATTTGACACGGCTTGATCGGTTTTGGTCGAGCTTGTGGCGGATGAAATAAAACTCCCATGCGGTGGTTGTCCGCTCTGTCAGTTCGTATATATTGCAGCCAAGGTTGAGCAGTTTTTCTTTCACGATCGTAAACATTATCCAAGCCTCGCTTTCGTCTTCAGATACGGGCCGCCGTCCGCGACCTTGACCCATTCCTTATAGCCTTTTCCGCAGCCGCCGTTTCCTTCCACGACTCTGTCGGTGCTAGCCATTGTGATGTTTCCGAGCAGATCAGGAACGTATCCGGTCATAATGACAGGGGAAACGACTTTCCCGGTCAGTTTGCCGTCCCGGATCTCATATCCGCGCGAGATGATGCACTGAATGCCCCAGTGCTTGGGATCTTCCATCCCGCTTTCCGTTCCGGAAAGAAGATAACCGTGCTTTATCGAGGCAATCATGTCCTCGAAGGTATCCGTGCCGGAATCGAAGACCGTATTGGTCATCCTTGTATATGCCTTGTGAGCGTAGTTTTCACGCTTCCCGTTTCCGGTAGGCAGGGTGCCTAAACGCAGAGCGGAGAGAGCATCGCAGATACCGGTTCTGAGAATGCCGTGATCGATCTCTACGACATCGCCTGCGAGAGTTCCTTCATCGTCAAAAGCGTATGCCGTCACGCTCTCCGCACAGAGGGCACCTTCATGCATGGTGACCAGATCGCTCCCTACGCGCTGACCGATATACTGTGCGCCGAGCGCACGCTCTTTGACGAACATATCCATTTCAACGCCATGTCCGAAGGCCTCATGAGCAATCAGACCGGTGATGCCCGGATCCGTAATGATCTCATATTCACCCGGAATGATTTTCTCGGAGCTGAGAAGTTCTTCCATCAGTTTTGGCATTTTTTCAAGAACGTCCGCCAAACCGTCCAGTATCTCGGGACCGCCAAGTCCGGAAACGCCTTTGTAGGCAGTTTTCATTTCTCCTTCTTCGTTTGGAGCAAACGCAGCAATGGTACCTTCCGTGTAAACGTAGCTTTGCCGGAGAAAACGGTTTTCTGTAATGAACATCTTGGAGATATGGGTGGAGATGCCTCTGACGTTGCAGTCCAGCGCGTGAGGAATGATCTCCATTCCGCGATCGGACAATGATTGCAGGAAGGAAACAAGATGCTCAAGTTTATCCGTTTCGGGGAGCCGTTCGGTCTCTTTTTCGATGAAGAGTTCAAGGGGTTCATCCGGCAGGATGCCGGTTTGATATACAGGCACGCATGTACGCTTCAGGACGTTCATCTGTCTGTCCAGACCGGAACGGATCTCCTGTATTGTGTCGTCGGGGTGATTCGGATCGATTTCGTTGAAGGCATATTCGCTGTAAAGCCCGTTTTTGCTGACGCGGACTACATTCCCGCGCTCTGTTGTCATAGTGGAGTTCGTAACGGACTTGCTGCGTTGTGACATTTGAACGGTAAAGCCTACCGAGTCCGTAGAAAGAATGCTGACGTAATCGTACTCTTTCTTCAACGCGGTCACGAGCTGTTTCATGCAGGGCGCCAACCTGTTCAAGTATGGGGAAAAAGGTGTTTTCATATTGTCCTCCTTCTTTTCGGCTGCAATGAGAAATATATCACATTTACAGATAAAAGGAAAAGCCGTCTACCGTGCGTGATCGAATGCGGCGAGAGGAAATATGAGGAAATGAATCGGAAGCCAATCGATTGAAAGGATGAAAAAAGCCGTTTTCACGGCTTGTTTTGTTCAGTCAGATTCTGCTGATATCACGCACGCCTTTCCTGCTCTCAAAGAAAAGAGCAAGCGCGCAGGGACCGACATGCGATCCGGTTACCGGCTCATAATCGACCAGAAGGATTTCCTTTGGCGGATGATTCCGGTTCAGCAGAGAGATAAGATACTCCGCATCTTTTATACAGCCTGCGTGCGCGATCCCGACCGTTTGGTTTTCCGGGCCCGAAACCTGTTGATCATAGAGCGTTGCCAGAGCTTCAATGGAAGCCTTGCGTCCCCGCACCTTGCCGAAAGAGACGATCTTACCCTCGGAGGAACCTTTCAGAATCGGCTTGATGTTCAAAACGGTCCCAACGATTGCGGACAGGTTGGAAAGACGCCCGCCCCGGCGCAGATACAGGAGGTTGTCGACCGTAAAGACGTTGAACATACGTTCGGACATGGCGCGGAGCTGCTCGGCAGCTTCAGAGGTGGGGACACCCGCATCGCGGAGTCTGGCGGCATGGAGAGCAACAAGCCCTTCGCCGAGAGATGCGCCAAGCGTGTCAATGACCTCGATCCTTCGATCGGGAAACTGTTCCGATAAATCATTTGCGGCAACCAAAGCCGACTGGCAAGAACCGCTGATCCCGGATGACATGCTGACGAAGATAATATCGCTGCCGGACTCAAGGACCGGCTTGAAGTATTCCGCATAGGTTTCCGGAATAATCTGTGTCGTGGTGACTTTAACGCTGCCTTTCAGCATCGAGTAATAGGCGTCTCCATTGAAGGCGTCCGTATCGAGACAGGTGTGTTCCTGTCCGTCAATAAAATAGGAAAAGGGAATGATCCGAAGGTCATAGTCGCGAATCTGCCGGTTCAGAAGATTGGCAGAAGTGTCGGTAAAGACTGTAAACGGCATTTATTGAGGAATCTCCATTCAAAGCAAATACTTGCGGCACATGGGACGAGAGATCCCTGTGCCGCGATAACTGTCATATTAATCATTAAAAACGAGTTCGTCAATTGGCAGGTAATCCGATTTAGCCTCTGTAACATAGACCGATCGAATAACGGCGCATTTCGAGATCTGCCGGATTTCGGCAGGAAGCAATCCTGTCAATCGTCCAGAATACGGGAGGCATCTGCCAGAAGGTCGATGATCTCCAGATGCTGAGGGCAAACGCTTTCACACTGTCCGCACGCGATGCAGTCCGCTGCTTTCCCTGTATTTTTCGTCTTATGGCTGTAATGAATTTTACCACGGAATACATCGTTGTACCGGCGGACGGAGTTGATAATGCGGAAGATGTCCGGAATCGGGATCTGCTGCGGGCATCCGTCGCAGCAGTACCGGCAGGAGGTGCACTCGATCAGCGGAGTGCTGCGGATGGCGTCGACAGCTTTCTTGATTGCGCCGTCTTCTTCCGGGGTCAGCCTGCAGAAAGGAGAAAACGTCCGGATATTCTCAAGCATTTGTTCCTCTGTGGACATTCCGCTGAGGATCGTTCCGATTCCATCGAGGGAACCTACAAAGCGAAGAGCAAGAGATGCAGGCGTTGGAGCAGAAGGAAGTTCAGAAAAGACTTGCTTCACTGCAGGAATAGGGTCTGCAAGCGAGCCGCCCTTTACAGGTTCCATAACGATGATAGGGACGTCAAATTCGCGGAGGATCTGATACAGTGCTCCGCTCTGAATCAGAGGATTATCCCAGTCCGCGTAATTCAGCTGAATCTGAACGAATTCAAATTCCGGATGTTCGGAAAGGATTTTCCTCAGGAGCTCCGGGGTGCCGTGAAAGGAAAAACCAAGATGGCGGATCAGACCTGCTTTTCTTTTTTCAACAGCCCATTCGAAGGAATGGAATTTGACATGCTTATCATAGTTTTCTCCGTCTTCAATGCTGTGAATCAGATAGTAGTCAAAAAAACCCGCGCCCGTACGCTCCAGCTGTTCGTTAAAAATCCGGTCCTTATCTTCCGGTGTATCTAAGCACCATCCGGGAAGTTTGGTAGCCACGGTAAAGCTGTCTCGGGGGTAACGCTCGACAATTGCGGTTTTTACGATTTTTTCCGATTCGCCGTTGTGATAAACGTAGGCGGTATCAAAATAGTTGAAGCCGTTTTTCATATAAAGATCTACCATCCGGCAGACCTGATGAAAATCGATGGCGCCGTCTTTCTCGGGAAGACGCATCAGCCCAAATCCAAGTTTGGGCATTTTTTTAGTATCGATACGCATAAGTGCCTCCTGTAAGAGAAGAATAAGCGGGAACGTTCGGAAAAGATGTCTGATTGGCATCTGTGACCATGGAACACCCAAAACTATATATAATTTATCTTATCACATCGGTTTGGAAATTTCAGCAAGGGAATCGGCTGACTCAGAGAGTACGCAGCTTCTCCGAGATTACATTTCTGCTGTATAGAATCGTGACTATTAGCGCGACGGTTTCTGATATCCAGAATGCGTACCAGACATGAGAAAGACCGCGGAAATGGAGCAGAATCCAGGCTGCAGGTATCAGCAGAATTACCTGGCGGATGCTCGTTCCGACCATGTTCACGACACCGTTTCCAAGACCGGATACAGCAAAACCAAGAATGGTCGTTACAGCGGAGAAAAGGAAGGTAACGGAAATGATTCGTATTGCCGGGATGCCGATTGAAAGCATGTCTTTTCCTGCGTTGAACAGAGACAGAAGCTCCGAAGGAAAGATCTGGAACAAAATAGTTCCCAAAGCAGCGACCGCAACGGAAAAGAAAAGACCGCTCCGAACTGCCTGACGGATCCTTTCAGCATTTTTTGCTCCGTAATTGAACCCCATGATCGGAATAACGGCTTGTCCGAGCGCGCTAAGCGGCATCGTGAGAAAGTTCTGAAGCTTGTAATAGACGCCGTAAAAAGCAACAGCAGTGGCAGACACCGGAAGCAGTAGCCGGTTGATTCCGAAACTCATAACGCTGTTCATGCCGTGCATGATCATAGTCGGGATACCGATACGGAGAATCTCACGGGCAGAGGAGATGCTGAAGCGGAAGGGCCTCAAGGCAGGTCTGACCTCCGGATTAAAGCAGTGATTGATCAGAAGTGCCGCGATTGCCCCGCACCACTGCCCTGTGACCGTTGCAATCGCCGCTCCGCGCACACCCATAGCCGGAAGTGAAAACATGCCGAAGATCAGGATGGGATCCAGAATCAGGTTCACGGCGGCGCCGATCATCATCGAGAACATACTGAGGACCATCTTTCCAGATGCCTGCATGAAACGGAGAGATACGATCTCTATAAACTGACCGAAGCAGAAAAGCATGCAGACGGACAAATAATCCATGCACAGAGGGAATATGACCGGATCTTTCGTCAGCATGGAGACAAGCGGGTTGATGAAGAACAGTGCCGTTACAGAAAAAAGAAACGAGAAACCGCCGGCAAGCAGGAGGGCTGTCGTTGCGGTGGAACGGACATCGTCAAATCTGCCTTCACCGAGAAGCCTGGAAATCAGAGCGTTCGTACCGACACCGAGACCTACGCAGATGGCAATCGCCAGGACTTGAATGGGATATGCAAGAGATGTGGCGGCCAGTGCAGTCTCGCTGATCCTGGAAACGAAGATGCTGTCAACAACGTTGTATAGATTCTGTATCAACAGGGAAAGCATGAATGGGAGCGCCATGGAAACGACAAGCCTTGGGACGGCCGCGGTTTCCATTTTGTTCTGATTGCTTCGCTGAGATGCGGTACGCATGGGCTGGATATCCTGCCTTAATACTGTCTTGTTTTATTCATTTTATATTAGTTTATTGATATTTCAATTCCCGTTGTGTGAAAAAAGGGCGATTATGAAAAGCAGGACGGAGGTTCCATTTTTGCCTCGTCGGTGATACAATCGCTTAGAATGTTCCGGACGAAGACCGAAACAGAGCAGGCGGCACATTTCGGAGAAAGAACGGAAATGCCGAAATTGAAAGTCGTGTTTCCTACGGGACAAACGGGAAGGAATCAAGCAATGGAAAAAGAATCCAAAGAACAGGCTAACAGGGAAGAATTGTGGCGAACCGTGAAATTTACACTGTTTTCCATTTCCGCCGGCGCGATCCAGTTGATTGTTTCGGGACTGTTGACGCACTTTACGAAGCTCGGCGTTGCGACCTGCTATTTTATCGCGCTTGTATGTTCTGTTATCTGGAATTTCACATTCAACAGGAAGTACACATTTCAGTCCGCTAACAATGTTCCGATTGCCATGCTGAAAGTGCTTGGTTATTATGCGGTTTTCACGCCGCTGTCACTTCTGTTGGTTGCATACCTGTCTGACGGAACGATTTTTGAGAAAATGGTGATTTCCGGTCATCGGAACTGGAACGGAATGCTGGTCATCATCCTGAATATGCTGATCAATTTCGTAACGGAATACTTGTTTGACAGGCTTGTGGTCTTCCGTGATTCCATCGATACCAATGATGTGGCGGAAAGGAAAAAGAAAGACAAGGCAGCCCGGACCTCCATGTGATTTCCGCCAAGTCCTAAAGCAGTTCAATCAGTGCGCCCGGCTTTTCTGCCGGGCGTGTTTTCGGTCCGGAGTTTCCTGAGAAAGCTGTATCTGGGAGCCGGAACGGGAAGCTTCATGAAAAGGTCCATTTTCGGATGCCGTGTGATTTCTACCGGAAAGCCGGCAGCGTCCAGTATTTTTCCGGCAGTGAAGGATACGGGATCCCCATCGGGGCGGAGGAGTTCCAACGTGTCACCCGGACGGAATCCGTTCCGTTGCGTCAGGTATGCGTTTCCGAACGCATCGCAGGCTTCTACCATCGCGACAACATCGTAGAGAGAGAAATAGCTGCTGTCTTTGACGGACTGACCGGGCTGACCGTAATAGAATCCTGTGGAGTATGGCCGGTGGCTCAGCTTGTTAACTTCATCCCGCCAGATTTCAGGCAGGGGGACACCGGCGGCGGCGCAGTCCAGCGCGTGGCGGTAGGCGGCAGTGGAAGAGGCGACATAATACGCGGATTTTGTGCGGCCCTCGATTTTCAGACTGGATATGCCTGCGTTGATCATGTCCGCAACGTGATCAATCATACACATATCCCTGGAATTCAGGATGAAGGTGCCGTTATCCTCGGATATTTCAAAGAACTCACCCGGGCTCTGTTCCGCCATCAGATGATATTTCCATCTGCACGGCTGGGCGCACATTCCGCGGTTGGGATCTCTTCCTGTCAGGTAATCGGACAGCGTGCATCTTCCGGAGAAGGATACGCACATTGCCCCGTGACAGAACGCTTCGATATCCAGATCGTCGGGGATACGGGTACGGAGTTCCTCGATGGCGCGAATGGACATTTCACGCGCAAGGACGATCCTCTTTGCGCCAAGATCATAAAACGCGTTAGCGGATGCGCTGTTCATGACGCCCGCTTGTGTGCTGATATGAATTTCTACGTGAGGTGCGTACTTCCTGCACAGATTGAGAACGCCCAAATCCGTTACGATGAGACCGTCGGCTCCATAAGCATCGACCTGTTCCAGAAAGGCGGGCATGGTCAGGAGATCCCGGTCGGTCGGAACGGTGTTGCAGGTAACATATACCCGGACACGGTGCGCATGCGCGTAGCTGACCGCATCTTTGAGTTCCTGGCCGTTGAAATTTCCGGTACCCGCACGCATGCCGAATGAGGTGCCGGCAAGATAGACGGCATCTGCGCCATACACAACGGCGGCAGTCAGTTTTTCCGGATCTCCGGCGGGACTGAGTAATTCGGGCTTATGAAAAATGTTGCTCATTGGTGCGGATCCTTATTATATTTTAATTCAAATCATTATATCATGAGAGCAAAAGTTCAGGCAGCACCATATCCGGTTGCCCGGAAAGGAACTGATCGGATGAAAACAATCGCGGAATCAATATCAGATGAGATCGGAAGGCCGCAGAAGCAGGTCGAGAATGTCATTTCGCTTCTTGACGAGGGGAATACCATTCCGTTTATCGCAAGATACAGAAAAGAAGCACACGGTGCCATGGATGACGTCCTGCTCAGAAAACTTGAGGAACGGCTGTCATTCTACCGTGGGTTGGAAAAAAGAAAGGAAGAAGTTCTTCGCCTGATTCAGGAAAAGGGAAAGCTTACAGAAGAACTTGAGCGGGCGGTCAGATCCGCGTCAACCAGAACGGAAGTGGAGGATTTGTATCTTCCGTACCGTACAAAAAGAAAAACCCGTGCTGTTGCGGCTAGAGAGAAAGGACTGGAACCATTGGCGCGATGCCTTATGGCGCAGAAGCCGGACATGGCGGATCCGATGGTGATTGCCGAAGGATACGTGGATGCCGGCAAAGGAGTTTTCAATGTGCAGGAAGCGCTTGCGGGAGCGTCCGACATCGTTGCTGAAATTGTATCGGAATCTGCGGAGATACGCAGGAAGATGCGGAACCTGATCCGGAGCGGCGGCTGTATTGCCGTGTCCGCGGCAAAGGAGGAAAGCTCGGTTTACGAACGGTATTACGGATTCCGGCAGGAGATATCCAGAGTGCAGGGACACCAGATACTGGCGATGAACAGGGGGGAAAAAGAAGGTTTCCTGAAGATAGCGGTTCAAGCAGACAGGGAGGCAGCGCTGTCTATGATTAAACGAACGTTCATCCGCGGCGCTTCCCCTGCAAAGGCGTTTTTGGGGAGAGCGTTGGAGGACAGTTTTGACAGGCTACTGTTTCCCTCTCTGGTCAATGAGGTTCGTTCCGAATTGACAGAGACGGCGTCGGAAGGTGCGATCCGGATGTTTTCGGCTAATCTGAAGCCGCTTCTGATGCAGCCTCCGGTAAAAGGGAAGGTCATCATGGGTCTTGACCCTGGTTACAGAATGGGGTGCAAGGTGGCTGTCATCGACGGGACCGGAAAGGTGTTGGATACAGGGGTTGTCTATCCAACGCACGGCGCGAGGCAAAAGGAAGAAGCGATACAAAAGCTTGCGGCTCTGATACGGACGCACGGAGTGAAGTATATCGCCATCGGAAATGGTACTGCCTCCAGGGAAACGGAACAGATGACGGCGGAGCTGATCCGCGTCTGCCCGGGCGTTTCATATATGGTGGTCAGCGAAGCGGGAGCTTCCGTATATTCGGCTTCCGAACTGGCAACTAAGGAACTTCCGGGGATGGATGTAAACCTCCGGAGCGCGGTATCCATTGCACGCAGGATGGAGGATCCCTTGGCAGAGCTGGTTAAGATCGATCCGAAATCGATTGGAATCGGGCAATATCAGCATGATATGCCCCAGACAAAACTGACGGAGAGCCTGAACGCGGTCGTAGAGGACTGCGTGAACTCCGTGGGCGTTGATCTGAATACAGCGTCTCCGTCGCTCCTTCAGCATGTTGCCGGACTGAATGCGTCAACTGCGGGATCGATCGTTGCCTATCGGGAGCAGAACGGGGCATATACGTCGAGAAATCAGCTGAAGAAAGTCCCAAGAATCGGAGAGAAAGCGTTCGAGCAGTGCGCGGGATTTCTCCGGATACCGGAGAGTCCCAACCTGCTGGACCGAACCGGGGTGCATCCGGAAAGCTATGCGGCTGCAGCGAAACTGATGCGGCTTTGTGGAGTGTCGGAAGAGAATGTACGGGAACACAGGACCGCAGGCATAACCGACAAACTCAGGGAAGCGGGAGAAGACGCACTTTCGGAGCTTTGCGGAGTCGGAACGGAAACGCTGAAGGATATCGTCAGAGAACTCATGAAGCCCGGGAGGGATCCCAGGGAGGAACTTCCGAAACCGATATTCCGGAAGGATCTTCTTGACCTCAGCGACTTGAAGCCGGGGATGGAACTGTACGGAACGGTAAGAAACGTCGTGGATTTCGGGGCATTTGTGGATATAGGCGTGCATCAGGACGGGCTTGTGCACATATCGGAGATTTCGGACCATTTTATAAAGCACCCCTCCCAGACGGTAAAAGTCGGGGATGAGGTGCGGGTGATTGTACTGGAAGTGAACATTGAAAAAAAGAGGATCTCCCTTTCCATGAAACAGGCTTCAAAAGCAGAGGATCAGTCTTTCACGAAATAATGCCGCGCGACCCAGGTGGATATCCCGTCGAGACCGGGATAAATAATGCGTTCATTGATATTCAGCTGGTCGAGCAGATCCCGGATGACCCAGCGGATCTCCTTGTTGATGATGTATTTGACTGTCTGTTCGGTCTTCTCATCCAGAAACTGCTCAATGTCCTGCATGCCGCTTGGGATGATGGAAAAGAAAGCATACTGGTTCATGATGCGGTGATCGAAAGAGGGAGGCTCAATCAATGCAAATGCGGAATCCCGCATGTCCGAATCATACTGCTCGAGGGTCGGAGCGCAGCGCTGCATGGTGTTCAGGGAAAAGATGGTTTCTTTCTCCTGAGCAAGCGCTTCTCTGTATTTTTTGGGCAGGATCGAATGGATTTCTGATGCGCTGATGCGCCATACGGCGCCGTCGCGGGTATTCATTTTCTGGAGATTGTTTTCCGTGGTGGCAAAGTGAAGCGCTACCAAGGGAGAAAGGGTCCAGTCCAGAAGCCGCGTTGGCAGGCCGTGATGCTGTCCCACAATCATCTGTTTCCAGACCGAAGTGCTGAGAGAGGGATCGTCGATGACGGCGTATTTTGTAAAGCTTTTTAAGATGGAAGGCTCCAACTCCTTCTGCTTCTGCTTGCAGTTTCGTGCAAGGCTGGTTACGAGATGATACCTGCTGTCCGGCGATCCATGGAAATAATAATGACTGCGGCGGCGGTCGATCTCCGGATTATAATCGAGTATGTCAAGCAGCTCTATTGCTTTATCAAGTGTGTCGATCGTAATGGTCTGAATCATGCCGGCGGACCGATTCCGATAACGGAAACGGCGTCTCCTTATCTTTTTTTTAAGGATATCTTGATTTGCTGAAAAAAACAACGCAGATCCATATGAAAAACTAACATTGCGCATCAAACACGCAGAAGATACAATAGAAATGATCACAGTAGAAGGGACGGCACTGCGTAGATGAAAGAGCAGGAATTTTCTGCTTCGATAGACTGCCTGCAGGATGTCATATCCTTTATTGAACAGGAACTTGAAGTTGCGGATTGTCCCATGCGCACCGTGATGCAGATTTCGGTTGCTGCAGAAGAAATATTCGCCAACATAGCAAGCTATGCTTACCCGGAAGGCGGGGGAAACGCCCTGATCGAGATTTCTGCGAATGAACATGAGGCCGTTATCCGGTTCACGGATACAGGCATCCCGTTTAATCCGCTTGCGAAAGCCGATCCGGACGTGACACTTCCTGCGGAACAGAGAGAAATCGGCGGACTGGGAATATTCATGGTTAAAAAGACTATGGACGAAATACTGTATCAACGGGATGGACAAAAAAACATTCTGACTATTACGAAAAGATATTGACCAGGAGGGAATCGGCATGGAAATTATTAAGAAAAAAGACGGCGGATCGCTGAAAATTGCTCTCGAGGGACGGCTTGACACATCCACTGCCCCAAGCCTTGAAGAGGCGCTCAAGGAAGAGCTTAACGGAGTAACGGATCTGGAATTTGACTTTGCGAAGTTGGAGTATATTTCATCCGCGGGCCTCAGGGTTCTGCTTTCCACACAAAAAATCATGAAAAATCAGGGAAATATGAAAGTGAAGAACGTGTGCCCTGAAATCATGGAAGTATTCGATATTACCGGTTTCTCGGAGATTCTGACTATCGAATGATTTGAAGAGAACGTTTGGTATGTGACGGAGCAGAAAGGCTCCATACCCGGATCTCCGATCCGGGTATGTGGCCTTTTTTCAAAATGCGGGAAGAATCAGTCCCTGCCCCAGTCTTTGCAAATGTCAACCCAACCGGAAGAGTGGGAATAGAGCTCCAACTCCTCAATGGTGAGTTCAATGGCGCTGTTAGGACTTCCGCATGCGGGGAAAACGGTACGGAAGCGTTTCAGGGAAATGTCCAGATAAACAGGGATACCCGGATTGACCGCAAAAGGGCATACCCCTCCGACGGCGTGCCCGATCAGTGCTTCGACTTCTTCATGCTGGAGCATTTTAGCCTTGACCCGGAACCGGGATTTGTACTTTGCATTATCGATTCTTGCGTCGCCGGCTGCGACGATGAGAATCGGGGAAGAGGGCTGCATGAGCGAGAGCGTTTTGGCGATTCTCGCAGGTTCGCAGTGAAGGGCTGCCGCGGCGAGCTGTACCGTGGCGCTCGATACCGGGAATTCCAGAATACGGTTTTCCATTTGGAACTCGCGAAAGTATTCGCGGACCTTTACGATAGACATTTTGACGTACTCCATTCAAGACGGCCATTTGTTTGGGAACGCTGTTTTTTAGAGTATTATAGGCTATATAATATAGATTGTATAGAATTAGGGGGTTGAGGACCCGGTCGAGGAGGCATCGCATGGCATACAAATCAGATATAGAAATCGCCCAGGAGAACAAGATGAAGAAGATTGCCGATATTGCGGCAGATCTTGGAATCGATGAGAAGTATATCGAGTTGTACGGCAATTATAAGGCTAAGATAGATTTTTCCCTATTGAGAGACAACGCGGATAAACCGGACGGGAAACTGATTCTTGTAACTGCCATCACTCCCACTCCTGCCGGAGAGGGAAAGACGACAACGGCAGTCGGGCTCGCGGACGGGCTGAAGAAAATCGGAAAGAAAGTGGTTGTCGCGCTCAGAGAGCCCTCATTGGGACCGGTATTCGGAATCAAGGGCGGCGCCGCGGGAGGCGGCCGTGCCCAGGTTGTTCCCATGGAGGATATCAATCTTCACTTTACCGGAGACTTTCATGCGATCGGAGCGGCGAACAATCTTTTGGCGGCCATGCTGGACAATCATATCCAGCAGGGCAACGCGCTCGGGATCGATCCGAAACAGATAACATGGAAAAGAGCCGTTGACATGAACGACCGTCAGCTCCGCCAGATCGTCGACGGACTGGGAGGGAGAACACAGGGGGTGCCGCGTGAAGACGGATTCGACATAACCGTGGCGAGCGAAGTCATGGCGGTGCTCTGCCTTGCGTCGGACATCAAGGATCTGAAGGCGAGGCTTGCCAGAATCGTTGTCGGATATACGTACGAAGGGAAACCTGTCACGGCACACGATCTGAAGGCGGAAGGAGCGATGGCTGCCCTTCTGAAAGACGCCATCAAACCGAATCTGGTGCAGACGCTCGAAAAAACACCCGCGCTGGTGCACGGAGGTCCGTTTGCCAATATTGCGCATGGTTGCAACTCCGTTACGGCGACCAGAATGGCATTGAAACTGGGAGATTATGTGGTCACGGAGGCAGGATTCGCTGCGGATCTCGGAGCGGAGAAATTCTTCGACATCAAATGCAGAATGGCGGGGCTTCATCCGGCTTGTACCGTGGTGGTCGCGACTGTCCGAGCGTTGAAATACCATGGCGGAGTTCCAAAGAATGAACTGGGAACAGAGAATCTTGCGGCCCTGGAGAAAGGAATTCCCAACCTCATGCGGCATGTATCCAACATCCGGGACGTTTTCGGACTTCCATGCGTGGTGGCGGTCAACGCTTTTCCGACGGATACGCGCGCGGAGCTGGATTTCGTCAGAAAGAAGTGCGGAGAGCTCGGCGTTCGGGTCGCGTTGAGCGAGGTGTGGGAAAAAGGCGGCGAAGGCGGAACGGAACTGGCTGAAGAAGTGGTGCGGCTCTGCGAACAGCCTAATGAATTCCGACAGGCGTACGAACTGGACGGAACGATTGAGGAGAAAATTGAACAGATCTGCAGGAAGATTTATCACGCGGACGGCGTGATGCTTACCCCGAACGCCAAAAAGCAGGCTGCGCTTCTGACATCGCTCGGATTTGACAAAATGCCTGTATGTATGGCAAAGACGCAATACTCGTTCTCGGACGATCCTGCGCTGCTTGGGGCGCCGGACGGTTTTACCGTGACGGTGAGAAATCTGAAAGTGTCCGCGGGAGCAGGTTTTATCGTGGCACTGACAGGAGACATCATGACCATGCCGGGACTTCCGCGGGTCCCTGCGGCGGAAAGAATCGACGTGGATGAAAACGGTGTTATTTCCGGCCTGTTCTGATCAGCGGAGGGAAACGATGCTTGATTTTTCGATTAATATATTTCTTGATGAGCTCGGATCCAAAGCTCCTGTGCCTGGAGGCGGCAGCACGAGCGCGCTGGTCGGTGCGCTGGCCGCTGCGCTGGGTCGTATGTCGGGGGCTTTGACGGTCGGGAAGAAGAAATACGCGGACGTTGAAAATGACCTGAGAGACATGATGGACCGTGCTCAGGAACTTCGAGAGAAGCTGTGTGCGTGCGTTCAGAAGGATATTGACGCCTTTGAACCGCTGTCCAAAGCGTATGCCATTCCGAAAGATGACCCGAACAGGGACGGAATCATGGAGAAGTGTCTCAAAACTGCCGCGTCTGCTCCGCTCGAAATACTGGATTTGTGCTGTGAAGCGACGGTGCTTAACAAAGAGTTTTCTGAGAAGGCTGGCAGGCTGGTCATCTCGGATGCTGCTACCGGCGCGGCGCTTTGCTGGGCTGCCCTGCACGGTGCTGCTTTGAATGTAAAAGTGAATACCAGCGCCATGAAAGACCGGGCATACGCGGGATCGGTGGAGCAGCACGTGGACGAGGCTTTGGAGAAATACAGCGGAATGGCGGAAGAAACATTTTTTTCTGTATACGGGAGATATTCCTAATGGCGGAATGGCTGAAGGGCGGCCCGGTTGCGCGCGGCATCATGACCGAATGTGCGGAAAGGGCGGAAAAACTGAGGAAAATGGGCATCGTACCGACACTTGCTATCGTCCGGGTAGGCGAGAAAGACGGTGATCTTTCGTATGAGCGCGGAGCGGAAAAACGGTGTCGGGAAGCCGGAATCAACGTCCGGGGGATCCACCTTGCAGAGGACACGGACTGCGAAACGTATCTTGCCAGAATACGGGAGTTGAACGAAGACGACGGTGTTCACGGGATTCTTCTTTTGTTGCCGCTTCCGCCGCAAATTGATGAAGGTGCCGCTAGAAATGCGATTCTTCCGGAGAAGGACGTTGACGGCTGCACTTCCGGCTCGCTGGCAGGGGTTTTTATGAATTCCGGAGAGGGATTTCCCCCTTGCACGGCGCAGGCGGCAATGGAAATACTGGACTTTTACGGGATAGAATGCAGCGGGAAACGTGCCGCGGTAGCGGGACGCTCTCTTGTGTTCGGGAGGCCCGCCGCCATGCTCCTGATGCACAGGAACGCTACGGTCAGCATATGTCACAGCAGGACCCGGGAGATGGAGAAGATACTTCAGCAGGCGGATATCGTCCTGATTGGGATCGGAAAGATGGAAGCTGTCGGAAAAGAGTACTTCCGCCCGGGTCAGACGGTCATTGATGTCGGAATCCACTGGAACGAGGAAAGGCAGAAACTTTGCGGGGATGTGAAGTTTGACGAAGCGGAACCCATGGTTTCCGCGATTACACCGGTTCCGGGAGGCGTTGGAGCTGTAACGACGAGCGTTCTCGCAAAACATGTGGTTGATGCGGCTGAACGGCTAAACGCAGCAAATTCTTTTGAAAGGTAATAGCGATTGAAGACGAGACAGTTGGCAACGGATGCCATGCTGGCGGCAATGTGCGCGGTATTGGGATATCTGTCCGTTGATCTTGGAAACTTGAAAATTACATTTGAAAGTCTGCCTGTACTCGTGGCAGCTTTCCTTTTGGGCCCCGCTGACGGGTTGATTGTAGGGTGCATTGGAACGCTGATTTATCAGATTCTTCGCTACGGGCTGACAGCGACGACGGCTCTTTGGATGCTGCCGTATATGCTTTGCGGTCTCCTGGTAGGTCTATATGCAAAGAAAAAGCGGTTCCGGCTCTCAAAAAAAGAAGTTGCGTGGGCGGTTGGGATAGCGGAGCTGATGATTCTGCTTTTGAATACCGCGGTTATGGCGGCGGACAGTATTATATACGGGTATTATTCCAAGACATATATTTTCGGGTCATTCTGGATCAGACTTCTGATCTGCGCAGCAAAATCCGTGGCGTTTGCGCTGATCCTTCCCGGAATTCTTCAAACGATCCGCAAATATTTATTTAGAGGCAATCAACCGTGACCGTACAGCAAGCAATAGATTATCTTGAAAATTACCCGGCAAAAGGATCCAGACCCGGGTTGGAACGTATCCGTGTTCTCATGGACAGACTTGGCAATCCGCAGCGTGAGATGCGCTATGTCCATGTGACGGGGAGCAATGGGAAGGGGAGCACCTGCGCATTTATAGATTCGGTGCTTCGAACGGCGGGCTATCATACCGGACTCTATACATCGCCCCATCTGGAAAACTATCTTGAACGAATCCGTGTCGACGGGATAATGGCAGAGGGCAGAAATCTTTCCAAGGCAGCAGCACAGGTAAAGCTGGCAGCAGAGAGCATGGAGGATACCCCGACATGGTTTGAGGTTACGACTGCCGTTGCCTTCCTGTATTTTAAGTACTGCGGGTGTGACATCGTTGTGCTGGAAGTCGGCATGGGCGGTGAATTCGATGCTACAAATGTCATTGATTGTCCGGAAGTAGCCGTTTTGGTAAACATCGGACTGGAACATACCCAGGTTCTCGGAAAGACGATCCGCGAGATAGCGCGGACAAAATCCGGCATTATTAAAAAGGGATGTACCACAGTCTGCTACGACGGAGACCCGGAGGCGGTAGAGACTGTTTCCGCAAGATGCAGTGAACTGAATGTTCCTCTGAAAATAACGGATTTCACAACGTTGAAAGTAATGAAGTCTGATATTGACGGGCAGTCCTTTTCATACAGGGGAAAAGAATACTCCATACGGCTTTCCGGAAAGCATCAGGCACGGAATGCTGCAACAGCGCTGGACGCCCTGGGTGTTCTGAAAGAAAATGGCTGGTTGATTACGGAAGAAAACATCCGCAACGGCATGAAGGATGCCAGTTGGCCAGCGCGGCTTGAGGTGCTCGCGAAAGATCCGCTTTTTATTTTGGACGGCGGGCACAATCCGCAGTGTGCTGTCGCACTGACGGAAGCCATCCGCGATCTGCTGCCCGGTGTCAGGCCTGTTTTTCTGACGGGTGTTCTTGCAGATAAGGATTATGAAACAATCACGGAAATCATCCGTCCGATTGCAGGAGAGATCATTTGCCTGACCCCGGTCAGCGAAAGAGCGCTCGGCGCGGAGCAGTTTGCGGCATTTCTGAGGAGGAAGGGCCTTCGCGCGACCGAGTATGAGGACATTGGGGAAGGCATTCGGGCGGCGTTGACGGCGGGACGTGATCAGGCGGTGGTTGCGTTTGGATCGTTGTATCTTGCCGGAGCGGTCCGCGCGGCTTTCAAACGGGAATACCGCCGCTGGCTTAGAAGGGACCGGGATGCGATGCGCAGACGGCTGCCCCAGGACACGCGCCGCGAGTATTCAGAGAAGATCGTCCGTCATATCCTGGATTCCGGGATGCTGGAAAACGCACGGACGGTGATGCTTTATAACGCAATCGGCGGAGAGGCGGACCTGAGCGCGATCGTTCCGGAACTGAAACGCAGAGGGAAGCGCGTTTTGTATCCTGTATGCGTTAGTGACGGGGAGATGGTCGCAAAGGAACCGGAAGGAGAGGACAGCTGGCAGACGGGGAGATATGGAATCGCTGAACCGGCTGATGACACATCCAGGGAAGTCGAGCCCGGTGAGATAGACCTCGTTTTCTGCCCTTGTACGGCATTTGATGCAAATTGCAATCGCATGGGACGCGGATCGGGCTTTTACGACCGGTTTCTCATGAAATGCACAAAAGCCGCTGTCGTGACGGTTGCGTTCGATTTTCAGCGGGTCGTGAAAGTGCCCGGCGAACCGTGGGACATGCCGACGGACCGGGTTGTTACCGAACGGACTATATACAGCGCGGAATCGCTTCTTTAATGCGCTTGTTCATTGACTGTTCATATTTGCGTATGATACAATTCAGTCTGCAGGATTATGATATACCCTGAAAACTATCAAAGAAAATATAGGAGGAAATATCAATGAAGAAAATCATCGCAGTGATGATGGCTCTCGCAATGGTTCTGGCGGTTGTCGCTTGCGCAAAGCCTGCGGCAACGGAGACCGCTGCTGCTCCCGCAGCATCCGGCATGAAAGTCGCGCTTGTAACCGACGTCGGCAACATCGACGACAAGTCCTTCAACCAAGGCGCATGGGAAGGCGTTGTCGCATTCTGCGAAGGCAAGGGACTCAAACAGGGCGAAGGCTACGATTACTATCGTCCGTCTGAGGATTCCACGGAAGCGCGTGTTGAGACGATCAACACAGCAATCGCGAACGGTGCGAACGTCGTTGTCTGCCCGGGCTATCTGTTTGAGGACGCGATCTTCACAGTGCAGGGCTCCAATCCGAACGTACAGTTCCTGCTCCTGGACGGCGAGCCGCATTCCGCGAACTATGCCACCTACGAGACCACGGCAAACAGCCATAACATCCTTTATCAGGAAGAGCAGGCTGGATACTTTGCCGGCTATGCCGCAGTCAAAGACGGCTATAAGAAACTCGGTTTCCTCGGCGGCATGGCGGTACCTGCTGTCGTCCGTTACGGATACGGTTTCGTTCAGGGCGCCAATGCTGCTGCTGAAGAAATGAACATTGTCGACCAGGTTTCCATTAAGTATTGGTATTGCGGCGGATTTGCACCGTCTGATGATATCAAGATCAAGATGGCGGGCTGGTTCACGGATGGTACGGAAGTCGTGTTCTCCTGCGGCGGCGGTATTTATCTGAGCGCGGTGGCTGCTGCGACCGAAGCGAACGGCAAGGTCATCGGTGTTGACGTCGACCAGAGTGCGGAATCCGAATGCATCATCACTTCTGCTATGAAAGGGCTCAGCAACTCTGTTGTTCTCGCTCTTGAAGATCTCTGGGCAAACAACGGTAAATGGTCTGCCGACTATTCCGGCAAGACCGCGGTTCTTGGCGCGGCGGATGACTGCGTCGGTCTGCCCACGGCGGAAGGTTCCTGGAGACTGTCCAACTATACTGTAGCCGAATATAACGAGCTCTTCGCGAAGGTTAAAGACGGCACAGTCGTTGTTTCCAAGGATACGGAAAACCCGCCGACAGTTTCGATCGCGGTTGATTACAACGCATAAGACTCAAATCGATTCTCACATATCGAACTTGAGGGGCTGGGCGATAAAGCCCGGCCCCTTTTTGAAAAATCGTCTTTACGATGGGAGGTAGGGGACACTGTATGAGCGAGTACGTTATAGAGATGCTGAACATCACAAAAGAGTTCCCCGGCATAAAGGCTAACGACAACATCACCTTGCAGCTGAAGCATGGCGAAGTTCATGCGCTTCTTGGAGAGAACGGCGCCGGGAAATCGACGTTGATGAGCGTTCTGTTCGGATTATATCAGCCGGAAGCGGGCATCATTAAGAAGGACGGGGTTGAGGTCAAGATCAACAACCCAAACGACGCGAACGCACTGAACATTGGCATGGTGCATCAGCACTTCAAACTGGTCGAAGTGTTTTCGGTGCTTGACAATATCATCCTCGGCGCGGAGCCGAACAAAATGGGCTTCCTTCAGAAGGCGGAGGCCCGTAAGAAAGTTATAGAGCTTTCGGAAAAGTACGGACTTCAGGTGGATCCGGACGCGAAGATTGAAGACATTTCGGTCGGTATGCAGCAGCGTGTTGAGATTCTGAAGATGCTGTACAGGGATAACGAGATCCTGATCTTTGACGAGCCTACAGCGGTGCTGACGCCGCAGGAGATCGATGAACTGATGGAAATCATGCGCAACTTCACCAAGGAAGGGAAATCCATTCTGTTCATTACCCACAAGCTCAACGAGATCATGGCTGTTGCCGACCGATGCACGGTTTTACGCAAGGGCAAATATATTGGAACCGTAAATATCAAGGATACGACCAAGGAAGAGCTTTCTCGCATGATGGTCGGAAGAGACGTGAAATTCGAGGTGGACAAGAGCGAGCAGAAACTCGGCGATGTCGTCCTCGACGTTCAGAATGTGACGGTTCCGTCCAAGATTCACGCGAACAATGCCGTTAAAAACGTCAGTTTCCAGGTTCGTGCCGGAGAGATCGTCTGTCTTGCAGGTATCGAGGGCAACGGCCAGACCCAGTTTGTCTACGCCTTGACCGGTCTTGACAAGATGTCCGAGGGCAAGATCACGCTCTGCGGACATGACATCACAAAGGCTAAGATCCGTGACCGCTCCAAACTGGGAATGAGTCATATTCCGGAAGACCGTCATAAGCACGGACTTGTGTTGGATTTCTCACTGGAGCAGAACCTGGTTCTCCAGCGTTACTGGCAGCCGGAATTCCAGAAGATGGGATTCATCCGGAACAAGGAAGTCCGGGAATATGCTGAAAAGCTGATCAAGCAGTATGACATCCGTTCCGGGCAGGGCCCGATTACAACGGCGCGTGCCATGTCCGGAGGAAACCAGCAGAAAGCAATCGTTGCGCGTGAGATCGATAAGGTACCGGAACTTCTTGTTGCCGTCCAGCCGACCCGCGGTCTGGATGTCGGTGCTATCGAGCATATTCATGAGCAGCTGGTCGCACAGCGCGACGCCGGCCGTGCGGTTCTGCTGGTGTCTCTGGAACTGGAGGAGGTCATGAGCGTTCCCGACCGGATCCTTGTCATGTATGAAGGAGAGATCGTCGGCGAGTTCAATCCGAAGAATGTCACGGTTGAGGAACTTGGACTTTATATGGCAGGTGCCAAGAACATGTACCGCGAAATCGGTGCGAAAGAACAGGGAAAGGAGCGTGAAGCGGAATGAAAAAAGGAATGATCAGCGTTCTCGCTTCTGTTATTTCCATTCTGATCGGCCTGCTGTTCGGGTTGCTTCTGCTGATTATCGTTAACCCGGCGATGGCCTTCCCGAAATTCGGGGAGCTGCTTACCGCAGGCGTTTCCAGCCTTCCGAAACTGGCAAAGGTTCTGTATCAGGCTGCGCCGCTCATCATGACAGGTCTTGCGGTCGCATTTGCGTTCAAGACGGGCTTGTTCAATATCGGAGCATCCGGTCAGTATACGGTCGGCGCTTTCTGCGCACTGGCTTGTGCAATCATCTTCCAGATGCCATGGTGGATTTGCCTGATTGCTTCCCTGGTCGCCGGAGCGGTATGGGGATTTTTCCCCGGCTTGTTCAAATCCCTGTTCAACGTGAACGAGGTCATTACCTCGATTATGTTTAACTGGATCGGCATGATGGCTGTCAACCTGCTTTGCATGAACCTGAAAAACGCAAAGGGCGATTTGGTCATGCTTCCCACCGCCTGGGTGTCCAGCCCGATCAAGGACCGTACCGCGGCGCTTTCTTACGCGAATCCGTCTGCCATGATTCCCAAGATGGGTCTGGATAAACTGTTCGAGTCAAACTACATGAATATCAGCATATTCATCGCAGCGCTGGTCGCAGTTGTCCTCTGGGTGATTCTGAACCGTACCACGTTTGGTTACGAACTGAAAGCCTGCGGCTATAACAAGAACGCAAGTCTTTATGCCGGTATTAACGCAAAGCGCAATATCGTATTGTCGATGGTGATTTCCGGCGCGATGGCGGGCCTTGGCGGAGGATTGTACTATCTGGCGGGAACTGCGGATTATACGATTCAGAAGACCTTGCTTGCCATGGGATTCAACGGCATTTCCGTTGCCCTTCTTGCAACATCGAACCCGATTGGTACGATCTTCAGCGCTCTGTTTATCTCGTATATTCAGGTCGGCGGAGAGTCGCTGCAGCCGGTCTACGCAAAGGAAATGATTGATATTATTATCGCGGTCATTATCTACCTGAGCGCGTTTGCCCTTCTGACAAAGACCATTATCTCGAAATATATCCGTACGGATAAGTCCAACGTGAACGCTGAGCCGACTCCCGCTACGGCAGCAGCTGTTCCGGCAAGTGATTCCGGGAGCGTGCCGGAAAATACCGTGGAAAGCGAGGGTGAAAACAAATGATCGTATTAGCAGATGTTATCAGCGCAACTATCGTATTCGCGGTTCCTCTGCTGCTTGTCGCAATGGGCGGTATGTTCTCAGAGCGAAGCGGTATTATCAACATCGCACTGGAAGGTATCATGATCGTCGGAGCCCTGATGGGCTGTCTGATGATGCGCTGGCTGGATGCAGCCGTTGTGAGCGGCGCTCTTGGTTCCCAGCTGGCTATGCTGATCGTAACGCTGTTCGCAGGGCTCTGCGGAATCGTGTTCTCCGTTCTGCTGGCGTTTGCTTCCATTAACCTGAAAGCGGACCAGACCATTGGCGGTACTGCGTTGAACATGCTCGCGCCGGCAATGGCAATCGTTCTGACCTGGGTCGTTCAGGGCCAGGGTCAAACGACGATTCTGATCCCGACATGGTCTCGCATTACGGAAGCAAATTTCGGCCTTACCATGAAAAGCCCGTTCCTTCAGAATCTGCTGTTCAAGAACTTATATCTGACAACATTCATCGCGATATTGCTGTTCGCGATCTCCGTTGTCCTGCTCTACAAAACGAAATTCGGACTTCGTCTGCGTGCTTGCGGCGAACATCCGCAGGCAGCTGATTCCGTAGGTATCAATGTATACAAGATGCGTTACGCAGGTGTTCTGGTATCAGGATTCCTTGGCGGTATTGGCGGAATTGCTTTTACGCTTGCTGCCGGGTCCGGATTCCAGTCCACCGTTGCAGGATACGGCTTCCTAGCTTTGGCGGTTATGATCTTTGGTAACTGGAAACCCTGGAGCATCCTTGGCGCGTCCCTTTTCTTCGCGTTGTTTAAGGTAATCGGTTCCTATGCTTCCAGTATCCCGTTCATGCCGCAGTTCAGGGGTGTGGAAGGCGTCAGCACCTATCTGTATCCGATGCTCCCGTATATCATTACGATGATCCTCCTGATCTTGACTTCGAAGAAGTCGAGAGCGCCAAAAGCGGAAGGCATTCCGTATGATAAGGGTTCAAGGTAATAAACAACTGTCTGCGGGGCGGACTTTGTCCGCCCCGTTTTCACGTAGCGGAAAGGAAAACATACTATGGCAAAACTGTATTTCAGATACGGCGCGATGGGGTCCTCCAAGACCGCCAACGCAATCATGGTCTGGTACAACTATATGGAACGCGGGAAGAAAGCGCTTCTTTCAAAGCCTGCGATCGATACACGCGAAGGGACGCGGATCGTCTGGTCAAGAAGCGGATTGAAGGCGGAATGCACCTTGTTCCATGAGATCGACTGGGACAGCATCAAACGCCATGAGTACGATTGCCTGATTGTGGACGAAGCACAGTTTCTGACGCCGGAAGAGGTGGAAATGCTGTGCCCTATTGTGGATCAGTATGACGTTCCGGTAATTTGCTACGGCCTGAGGACAGATTTTCAGGGAAATTTCTTTCCGGGAAGCGCAAAACTGCTCGCTAGGGCGGATACCATAGAAGAGATCAAAACGATTTGCTGGTGTGGCAGGAAAGCGACCAATAACGCTAGGCTGGACGGGAAAGGCGGCATCACAAAAATCGGTGATCAGGTACTGCTCGGAGCGAACGATAAGTATATCGGTTTGTGCAGAAAGCATTGGATGGAAGGCGACCCGGGACCTGAACTGCGGGGAAAAGTGATCTCCGACCAGAATTAACGAATTTCAGAAAAACAGGAAGCTCTTGCCCTGAGAAACAGAACAAGAGCTTTTTTGCTGAACGGGTATTGGATCCTGCTCCTGCTGCCCGCCGTTCGGGTTAGCCCTGTATTGCCTGCTGAACGGCAATTGCAAGCTGATCGGCGCAGGAGGTGTTCTTTCTTCCGCAGAGGTTGCCTTTCAGGATGCTAACCAGTTTATCCGCTTCCATACCCTCGCAGAGTTTGGATATGGCCTTGAGGTTGCCGTTGCAGCCCCCGATAAACGCAATGCTGTGGACGGTGCCACCGTCAAGATCAAAGTCGATCTGAGAGGGGCAAACGTTATGAGGATAATACGTATAATGCATAGACGGTTAAGATTCCTTTCTTTGTATATTGGCATTCATAATCAGCCGGTTCATGGGCTTTTCATACAGATAGGTCACTAGTGCCGCAAAAAGCACCGAGACGACCAAAACAATCCACGTATATCTGTGCTGCCATACAATGTTTCCGGTCATGTTCGGAAGATCGGAGCCTTCCCAATAGGGAAATCTGACATTTTTCAGGTGAACGGCGAGCCACTGGTGCCATATGTAAAGATTATATGATATCGCAGCGGAAAAGTGCATAACGGGATTGCCCAATACGGCTTTCATGACAGACCCCCCAAAAGATGCGGAGAGGAGTATCAGAGAAAACACAAGGGACAGGAGGAAACGATATTGTGCCTGAAAAACCTGTACCGTCTGCGCACGTGCGGCGGAATGCTGAAATCTGGTCAGTAAAAAAACAGCAGTCAAAAAAAGGATGCAGCTGCACCAGCCGACGGCTTTGGATAGTCTGGCGGAGCGAATCTTACTGGAGAGGTATACGAACAGATAGGCGGAAGCCATTCCATTCGCAAAAACACCGAAAAATCCCGGAAGCTGATTTAATGTCAGCCGCATCAAAGGTTCATGCGCCAAAACGAACAGCCTGAGATATCCGCTCCCGAGAAGAATCATGCCCAAATAGGTCAAGATGGGCTTTTTCCGGAAAGCAAAGGCAAGAAGGGGAAAAATCAGATAAAACTGCATTTCTATCGCGGCAGTCCAAAGCACACCGTTGATATGGGAGCCCATATAGACTGCCGGGATCAAGGTCTGTGAGAAAGTCAAAGTGGCGAACAGGTCGCGGAGTGCTTCCGGAACACCGGAATAAGCGTTCTTAAATACTGAATAAAGAAACAGAATCAGAACCGCCAGATAGTACGACGGAACAATTCTGGCGATCCGCTTTTTATAGAAAACGGAAACAGAAGGGAGATCGGATCCGTTAACCGCCGCCCTTGCGTGCGGAAGGAACAGGCAGAAGGCGGACAGCAGAAGCATCATGTCTACGAACAGATATCCGGTACGCGGGAAGAAATCCAGAGAAAGAAGGATAGTTCTGCCTGAAGATTGAAGTTTGATCAGAGGGGAAAGCCAGCTCTGCTGCCATATGTGATACCAGACAACGGCAAACACCGTCAGCGCACGGATTCCATCCAGCGCCGGAATACGGGCAACTGATTCATTTGATTCCCGGATGCTCATTTCTGCACATAACCGTCCATGAAAAATTGAACGATCTGCTCAAGATGCATGCCGCGCGATGCCTTGACCAGAACGGTATCGCCAGGGCGGATCAGGGAAGGAAGTGCGTCAATCAGGGAACTGCATTCACTGAAATACAGGCAGCGGTCGGGGGTAAGGGAAGAGGCGGACGCATACATGTATTCTGCTTCTTTGCCGACACAGAGGACAAGATCGATCCCGCTTTCCGAAGCATACCTGCCAACCTCGCGGTGAAACGCTTCGGATTTCTCGCCCAGCTCGAACATATCGCCAAGAATGCAGACCTTACGCCCTCTGGCGTATTTCAGAACGTCGATGGAAGATTTCATCGAAGCGGGATTTGCGTTGTAGGAGTCATCAAGAACGGTGATTCCGCCTACCCGTTTGGTTTCAAGCCTTCCTGCAAACGGCTTATAGGATGAAACGCCTTCGGAGATTTCCGCAGCATTCATGCCGAAAAGAGAGCCTACGGCGATTGCTGCAAGTGCATTGTATATCATGTGGTGGCCGGGAGCCGGAACGTGGATATGAACAGGCCGGCCATGGAGCAGGACATCGAACTCAGACCCGTCAAGACCGCAGTCCTGAATGTTTTCCGCACGGAATATGTTTCCGCTGCCGAGTCCGTATGTCACTGCATCGGGCAAGGTGCACAGGAAATCGTCATCGCCGTTTACAACCGCGTGACCATCAGGCTGCATATATTCAAGCATTTCCGTTTTCCCGCGAAAAATGTTTTCTCTGGAACCGAAAAACTCGATGTGCGCGACACCAATGTTGGTAATAACGCAGATGTCAGGACGGACAATACGGGCTAGGGACCGTATTTCTCCCGGATGGTTGGTTCCAAGTTCAAGAACGGCAACCTCGTGCTCCGTCCCAATTTGGAACACAGCCTGGGGTACCCCTGTCTGGTTGTTCAGATTTCCGGGAGTTTTGTAGACGCTGAAATGTCTGGAAAGGACGGAATACAGCATCTCCTTAGTGGAGGTTTTCCCTGCACTGCCCGTTACGCCGACAACCGGTATGCGGTTTGCGAGTAAATATGCTTCTGCAAGACGCTGCAGGGCGTCCGTGGTATCGGGAACGAGAATATAAGGAGTTCCTTCAGTTTCGCGGTCGGACAAGACGCAGAGCGAACCGGCACTTACAGCCGCTGGGATAAAGGAATGCCCGTCAAAGACGCGTCCGATGACCGGAACAAACAGTGTTCCCGGCCGGACGGATCTGCTGTCAATCGTGACATTGTCAATGGTTCTGGAAAGTAGATTCTGCGGACCGTGGTAGTCTCCGCTTACGGCGTCTACGGCGAAAGAAAGTGAAAAAGGAATCATATGTATTTTCTTAATGACAGGTTGATAATCTGTTCACAGAGAGAGGGATAATCGATGCCGAACTCTGCCGCGCCCTGCGGAAGAAGACTGGTCGGCGTCATGCCTGGAAGCGTGTTGGCCTCAAGACAATAAAGCTCGCCGTTTTCCGTCAGCAGGAAGTCCACCCGCGCATATACTTCAAGATGAAGCGTATGATACACGATTTTTGTCAGACGCTGAATCTCTTCCGTTATGTTATCGGGAATCCTTGCAGGCGTGATCTCGTCCGTCCAGCCTGGCTGATATTTATGCGCGTAGTCATAGAAGCCATCATGCGGGATGATCTCGGTAGGAGGAAGAGGACGCTCGCCCAGAATTCCGCAGGTCAATTCCCTGCCGCTGATGTATTCCTCAACAAGGACCGCGTCTTCCAGAAGGAAAGCCTCTTTTAAGGATGTCTGAAAATCCGCTTCATTTTGAGGGATGGTGATTCCGAGCGAAGAGCCTCCGCAGCAAGGTTTAACGACACACGGAAACTTATGGAAGGGAATGGAATCTCCTTTGTGAAGCAGAAAACCTTTCGGAGTTTTGACGCCTGCCGCCAGAAGAAGCTGTTTCGTTACCCATTTGTCCATAGCCACAGCACATCCGAACGAAGGACTTCCGGTGTACTTGACATCATTCAGATCAAGGAACGCCTGGAGACGACCATTTTCACCGTCTCCGCCGTGGAGCGCGAGATAAGTGATATCCGCTGCTTTGCAAAGCTCCACGATTCCGTTTCCGATTGTAGAGGAAAGGCCGGAAACTCTGTTCCTGCGAACCGCTGCCAGATCAGGCGCGTGGCGGGGTACGGAATAGGGAGTCGGTCGTCCTGCGGTCAGGAACATTGACGCGGGATCGTCGGGGATCGGGTCAAGTCCCATGAACAGATCGGCCAGAACAACCTGATGACCGCGGTCGATCAAAGCGTTAGCAGCCATGACGCCTGAGGACAGGGACACGTCTCTTTCAGGAGACAGTCCACCGGCTAGAACTACGATTTTCATAATCAAACCATCATGATGTACGGAATCGTACAAATGAATCCTTTCGCTTGCTGGCGGTATCGGCATCGCGTATAAATCCTGCGTGAAAGAGCGGATACCTTATCCATTTATATCACGAAACGAGTGTAAAAACAACGATTCCGAATGTGACATCGAACCGGGAAGACCACTACTATTGCAGAAGCAAAGCCAAATGAAAGGGCTTTTTTGACATCTGAATGCCGCCTGCATTCGGTGGAAGCAGAGACTGCCTCTGCGAAACGGGACAGGAGCGGAAGATTCGGAAGATGTTTTCTTTACTGATGAATAGTTTTGTGAAATGGCGGTTTATATCGTATAATGATAGGCATGAAAAAGAAATTGTTTAAAATGATAGCGGTTCTGCTTGCTGCCTTGTGCGCGATGCAGACGGTTGGATGCATGTGCGTACCCGTTGCGGCATTATCCGCAGCAGCTGCGGCGGAGGCGGTTGCGCACAAGGATGAACTGGCAGCGGTTCTGATAACCGAATCCGGAAATGATGTCGTTCTCCCCATGCCAAGCGGGAGTATTCCGGAAGCAGAGGCAACAGAAGAAGAGGAGGTTTCTTTCTCTGATATTGCATACGAGAGACCGGATACGGCACAGATTTCAGACGCGATCAGCCAGTTGGGCAAGATGATCGACGAGGGTGGCAGCAGCCCGGATGTTCTTCTGGATCAGTATGATGCCATTCTGAGCATGTATAATCATCTCGATTCCGAGGAATCGCTTGCGTATGTCCTTTATGCAATGGATGTGACGGAGGACTATTATTCGGACGAGTATGATTATCTGGTGGAAGAGCTGAACCGAATCGACCTGGAGCTTACCGACGTTTCCATCAAAATGTATGAAAACGATTCGCTGGCAGGACCGATGCTGGATCGGTATGGACCCGTGTTCAAAGAGAATGTATACATCGGGGAAAAACTGAATAGTCCTGAGATCCAGGAGGATCTTTCCGCGGAACAGAAACTGATATCGGAATACGATACGCTGCTGACAACGTTCGTCGCGGAGGACGCAGGAAAGACGTATACCATGGACGATATCGTCGGACTGGCCTCCAAGGACTATGACGAGTATTTCCGCCTGTTCACGGTATACTACGACCAGTTGAACCAAAAAGCGGGCGAGATTTATCTGAAACTGCTGAAAATCAGGCATACGATTGCGGAAAAACTCCATTATGAGAAATTCTCGGATTACAGGTATGACGGATACGGTCGCGATTATTCCACGGAAGATATCAAGGAACTGCAGGTGGCGGTCAAGGAATACCTTGTGCCGGTGTATACGAATGCTGTAATCAGACAGTACCTGAAGTCACCGGGCAAGAACGGTCTTGATGAGATTCCATATTCCACGTTCATGAACCGGTTCGACGAGGTTCTGGGAGACTTTTCGGATAAGATTCAGAATAGTTTCCGATATATGCTGCGGAATGAGCTGATTTCCACGGACGTAAGCGAGAAGAAAATGGAGACGAGCTTTACTACGCTCCTTTCGGACTATCATGCTCCTTTCATTTTTACGCAATACGAAGGAAAGATCCAAAGCGCAAAGACGATCATCCATGAATCCGGGCATTACGCGAACTTCTACTATATGCAGGAGTACGGATGGAATATCAGCGATCCTCTGGACATCGCGGAAGTCGATTCCCAGGCGCTGGAACTGCTGATGATGCACTATTATGACCGCCTGTTCGGGAACATGGCGGCTAACGAGCGGACAGAGCAGCTGATCGACGGACTGTATGCGATTCTTTCGGGATGCATGGAGGACGAGTTCCAGCAGCGGGTATACGAGAACCCGGACATGACGTTGGAGGATATGAACGCAGTTTATCTCCAGCTGGCGGAGGAATATGGTTTCGCTGAGCTTTACGGATATACAGGGACCGAATGGGCAGCAATTCCACACTCGTTCCAGTCGCCGATGTACTACATCAGCTATGCGGTCAGTATGATCGCCGCAATGGAAATCTGGGAGTTGTCGGAAAAGGACTATGACGCCGCTAGAGACGTATATTTAACGATTCTTTGCCGCCCCGCTAACAGCAAGTTCCGGACGTTGGCAACGGAAAACGGACTGAAGGATCCTGTTTCTCCTGAAACGGTCCAGTCACTGGCGAAAACGGTTTCCAAGGCTTTGAGCAACTGATGAAGCGGTATGATGATCTTCAGTATAACGGATTGATTCTCGTTCAGGATACCGATTATCCCTGCTTTACTGAAGACTCCGTGCTGCTGGTCAATTTTCTTCAGCTGAAGAAGAATGATAAGGTTGTCGATCTCGGGAGCGGGACCGGGATCATATCTGTTCTCGGGCAGGCTAAGTCGGGGGCTTCCTTTACCGGAATCGAGAAATACGATGCGCTATGCGATCTTGCGAGAGAATCCGTGTCCATCAATAGGCAGGACATCTCTTTCTACGCGATGGACATAGCAGACGCCCCTGCTTTTTTCGGAGAAGGCGCGTTTACCGCGGCAGTCTGCAATCCCCCTTATTTTTCCGCCGGGGAGAGAAGCGGGCAGATTCTTCGCGCAGATGCCCGGCATATGGAAGAAGGTCCGGAGGTTTTTCTGAAGACAGCCTGCAGACTTGTTAAGAACGGCGGGGACTTCTACCTGTGCTATCCGGCGGACAGGCTTTGCGATATCTTTGTTATGCTTAGGAAAGCACATTTTGAGCCGAAGTTCATCCGGTTCGTCTCCGGGAAGAACGCTGTTCCGAGAATCGTGCTGATACGTGCCAAAAAGAACGCAGGGCCAGGACTCAGATATGTTCCTTTTTCATGCGGAAATGAATCCTGAATCCATTATCAGAATGAAATATCATATTAAAAGAACAATCCTCGGCTTTTTGATTCTACTGCTCCTCATGCTTCCGGGGCTTCCCGCTCTGGCGGAGGGAGAGATTGGAATTCAAGTCGGCAATACCGCAATCGCGACGGACGGCCGGGCGGTTGTGAATGTGACCCTGTCAAATTGCAGCGGAATGGATTCCATTCAGTTTGATATCTGGTACGATGCAAACGCCGCTATGCTTTCCGACGCTGCGCCGGGTGATCTGCTTTCCGGGGGCACGTATGCGTTCAACACTGACACTGCGGGGAAGATTCGGTTCGCGTACGCATCCGCGGAGGGACTGAAAGAGGAAAGCGGAACCGCCGTTGTGCTCACGTTCGCCGCGGTGCAGGATAACGGAACGGCGGTGCTTATATCCGAAGCCAAGGCGTCCCGGTATGATGGTGGAAGCGGGAACGGGCAATATAAAGCATTCGTGACGGTGGAGAACGGGGGAATCAGCGCAACGGGTTCCGGATCCGTTCCGGAGCCTGCTGTCACGCCATGGATTCCGGAAACGCCGACCCCGTCCCCTGAGCCGAGTCCGGAACCTACAGAGATACCGGAACTTCAGGTCACGCCGGATGTACCGGAAGAGAAAGGAAATACACGGCCGAGTGCGATCATGAGGCTCGCATATCTTTCGGGTGGATTGGCAGTCGTTTCGTTTGTTGCTGCCGCTTTGGTGCTTCTGACCGGAAGGCGGAAGGACGATTGATTCCTCTTCGCTGCTGGTTTCATAAGCAATTCATTAGAATACAGATAAAAAGGAAACCTCCTGGTAATGTCCGGGAGGTTCTTTTTGAGGTCAATATCGAAGTGCCGCGAAAAACGTTAGGACTGCACAAGATAAGCACTGATGAATGCATCAAGATCGCCGTCCATAACAGCTTGGATGTTTCCGTTCTCAACGCCGGTTCTGTGATCCTTTACCAAGGTATAGGGCTGGAAGACATAGGAGCGGATCTGGCTTCCCCATTCGATTTTTTTCATGATGCCTTTAATATCCGCCATCTGCTGCTCGCGTTCGCGCTCCTGAAGCTCAACGAGTTTACCGCGCAGGATTCGCATCGCCATTTCCTTGTTCTGCAGCTGGCTTCGCTCGTTCTGGCACTGGACAACGATGCCGGTCGGGATATGCGTAATACGGATCGCGGAAGAAACCTTGTTGACATTCTGACCGCCTGCGCCACCGGAACGATAGGTATCGACGCGAAGATCGTCCGGATCGATTTTAACATCAGAAGCGTCGTCATCAAAAATCGGCGTAACATCAAGGGACGCAAAGGAGGTATGGCGCCTCGCATTCGAGTCGAACGGAGAAATTCTGACAAGACGGTGCACGCCTTTTTCGGCTTTCAGATAGCCGTACGCATTTTCTCCTGAAACTTCGAACGTGACGGATTTGATACCGGCATCTTCCCCGTCCAGCAGATCGACTTCCTTGACGGTCCAGCCGCGGGATTCGCAGTACCTTGTGTACATCCTGTACAGCATTTCAGTCCAGTCCTGCGCCTCTGTTCCGCCTGCGCCGGCATGCAGCGACAGAACGGCATTCGTTCCGTCATACGGACCTTTTAACAGCATTTCAAGGCGAAGAGCCTGAACCTTCTCGGTGAAGGAAGAAAGCTCGGTTTTCAGCTCCTCCACAAGGGAGTCGTCATTTTCTTCTTCCGCCATTTCCACGAGCGTATCGAGATCCTCCGCAGCGGACACCAGCTTCTCATAACGTTTCAGCTTGTTTTCCACAAGCTTTGCCCTCTGATTGATTTTGTTGGCGGAATCTATATCGTTCCAGAAATCCGGTGCGCTCATCTGATCCTGGAGTTCTTTCAGCTCGCTTTTCAGCTCGTCCGGCTTCAGGGAGGCCCCGGCTTCCTGCAGAAGGGACTTCTGCTCTTGTATTTTCTGCTTGTATTCATCTAAAACGACCATGTGTTACCTCCCCTTGCCACAGCAATTCTTGTATTTCTTCCCGCTGCCGCAGGGGCAGGGATCGTTTCTTCCGATTTGGGCCTTGGCACTTTTACGGACCGGCTTGTTCCCGCCTTCAGAAGGGGTGTCTACCGGTTTGGCGACCTGTTCGCGCTTGACGGGCGTTTTCCTGACGGAGATACGGAAAATGGTTTTTGCGGTCTGTTCCCGGATTTCTTCGACCATTGTGTCAAACATTTCAAAACCTTCCGCGGTATAGGCGTTGACGGGATCACGCTGGCCGTATGCGCGGAGGCCGATCCCCTGTTTGAGCTGATCCATGGCGTCGATATGATCCATCCAGTGCGAGTCGACGGTCCGGAGAAGGACGACGCGTTCCACCTCTCTCATATCGCCGCCTTCGCTCGTGATTTCCTGTTCCTTTTCGCGGTAACGTTTATCCGCAATCTCATAGATCCGGGCGCGCACATCCTCGTGACGCATGGACATGATCTCCTCTTTCGAGAAGAGAGGTTCTTTCGGAATGAAGCAGAGGTCACAGACTTCGTTGGAGAGAGCGGTGAGGTCCCATGCGTCCGAAGAGGCATGGGAGCTGGCAAACGTATCCAGAATCGAGTCAAGAGAAGAGTGCAGCATGTCCAGAACGCTGTCGTGAACATCCTCGCCCATAAGGACGCGCCTGCGCTGACCGTAGATGATCTCGCGCTGCTTATTCATGACATCATCGTAGCGGAGAACATTTTTCCGGATTTCAAAGTTGCTGGATTCGACCCTCTTCTGCGCATTTTCAATCTGTTTGGAGATGATCTTGGCTTCAATCGGAACATCATCGTCCGGGTTCAGCTTTTCCATAACGCCGGAGATTCGGTCCGCCCCGAAACGACGCATCAGATCATCTTCAAGCGAGACATAGAAACGGGTGCTGCCCGGGTCTCCCTGACGTCCTGCGCGGCCACGGAGCTGATTATCGATGCGGCGACTTTCATGCCGCTCTGTTCCGATAATATGGAGCCCGCCGAGGGAAACGACTTTCTGGTGTTCCAGCTTGACTTCCGCGGAGAACTGCTCATAAAGCGAATTGTACTTTGCTCTTGCGGCAAGAATATCTGCATCGTCGGTATCGGCATGGCTGGTAGCCTCTTCGATCAGGTCCTCTTCCATTCCCTCCTGACGGAGTGCCCGTCTTGCGAGGAAATCCGGATTGCCGCCCAGCAGGATGTCCGTGCCACGGCCGGCCATGTTGGTCGCGATCGTGACCTGATTCAGTTTGCCTGCCTGGGCGACGATTTCCGCTTCTTTTGCGTGGTATTTCGCGTTCAGGACTTCATGACGGATGCCCTTGTGTTTCAGCATCTGTGAAAGATATTCGCTTTTTTCAACAGAAATCGTGCCGACCAGAACCGGCTGACCGGTTGCGTGGTATTGTTCGATTTCCTTGATGACCGCGCGGAATTTCCCTTCTTCCGTAGAGTAAACGACGTCGTTCAAATCCTCGCGGATCATCGGCATATTGGTGGGGATCTCCACGACGTCAAGATCGTAGATATCCATGAATTCCGATTCTTCTGTTTTTGCGGTACCGGTCATTCCCGCTAGTTTTTTGAACATGCGGAAATAATTCTGGAAGGTGATGGTCGCGAGCGTTTTGTTCTCGTGTTCAACCTTAACGCCCTCTTTAGCCTCCAGTGCCTGATGAAGACCTTCATTGTACCGTCTTCCGATCATAAGACGCCCGGTGAATTCGTCCACAATGATGACCTGACCGTCCTGAACGACGTAATCCCTGTCGCGGACAAAGAGAGATCTTGCGCGGAGCGCCTGAAGAATATAGTGATTCAGTTCAGCGTTGTCCGGATCGGCAAGCGAATCGATTCCGAAGTATTGTTCTGCTTTGCGGATGCCCTGCGCGGTCAGCTGAACGGTGCGCCGTTTGATATCGCACTGATAGTCGCCGTCTTCCGGGATTTCCTCACCCATTAGATAATCTGCTTTGCTCTGCTGAACAAGATTGGCCCCTCGCTGGAGTTTCTGCACAAAGCGGTCCGCTTTCTCATACATTTCGGAGGATTCTTCACCGATTCCGCTGATGATGAGAGGCGTGCGGGCCTCGTCGATCAGGATGGAGTCCACCTCATCCACGATTGCGAATTCAAGATCCCGCTGAACCATCTGCTCGCGGTACACGACCATGTTGTCCCGCAGATAATCAAATCCGAATTCATTGTTCGTCCCGTAAGTAATATCCGCGGCATACGCTGCCCTGCGTTCGTCGTTTTCCAGATCGTGCACGATACAGCCGACGCTCAATCCGAGGAAACGGTGGATTTTACCCATCCACTGTGCATCGCGGTGAGCCAGATAATCGTTCACGGTTACGATGTGAACCCCTTTGCCGTTCAGGGCGTTCAGATAGGCGGGAAGCGTAGCGACCAGCGTTTTTCCTTCGCCCGTTTTCATCTCGGCTATTCTGCCCTGATGCAGAACCATTCCGCCGAGCAGCTGCACATCGAAGTGCCGCATGTTGACGGTACGGACGGCTGCTTCGCGCACAACAGCAAAAGCTTCACACATGATATCGTCGAGCGTTTCGCCGTTTTTAAGACGCTCCTTGAACTGCGCCGTCTTTCCGCGAAGCTCTGCGTCGCTCAGCCGTTTGATTTCCGGCTCCAGCGAATTGATTCTGGCAACATAAGGGCGCAGCTTTTTAAGCCTGCTCTCACTTGTGTTTCCCAGAAGGCTGTCGAAAAAACTCATAGGGGAAAAACCTCTCAGAACGCTTGTTTCAAGCGGAATTTTAACCTATTGATTATAGCATATAAGGGATGATTCAAAAAGGCATTAATGTGAAGGCCACGGGAAGAATTTGTCACCTTTTACAAGATACGCCTGAAGGGAGATCTCCGCCATGGGGGAATCCGAAAGAGAATCGGAGAAAAAGTTTTCGATCACTGTGTCCGGAAACCGCTCCCGAAAACGGAGCGGCTTTTCGGAACCGCTGCAATTTGATCCCGTGTATGCTCCGGTATGCATGTCTACCGGGGAACCCATGACATGGGAGATATTCAGGGCGCTGCACGCGGGAAGGATCAGGAATTCCGGTGACGCCGAGATGACGACATCGTCATCCCTGTGAAGGCCGGGATACCAATTTTTGATGTTGCGCATATGATCCGCCCAGAAATCCCGCAGTCTGTCTTCCATGGACGGAACTTTCCCGAACATACGAAACAAAACCTGCTTTGCTTTGGTCTTGCTTGTAAGACGGAGCTTATAGAAGCAATACGCACAGGCAAAGCGCAGGATATAAACGGACAGGGAAGGCTGCTTTTTAATATTGTACAGGATGAAATCAGCGGTGCTGTCCCCGCGGTAAATGGTGTTGTCAAAATCAAATACGTTCACTGCCTGGATAAATGCGGATCAGAATTCTCCGGTGCAGATAACGGCGGCGGGACCTGTCATAAACACATGATTTGATTCGTCCCAATCGATGTGCAGTTCCCCCAGTTCTATTCTGACCGTAACGGATTTTTCCGTTTTGTTATTGAGCACACACGCGACAAGAGAACTGCTAGCCCCGGTTCCGCAGCAGAGTGTTCTCCCGCAGCCGCGTTCCCAGGTCCGCATTTCGATCGTATTCCTGTCGATGACGTGGACAAAATTCACGTTGGTGCGTTTCGGGAATATCGGGGCATGTTCGATGGCGTCGCCATACCTGGAGATATCCAAATCGGAAAGATCGTTTACGAATACGATCGTGTGCGGCACGCCGACAAGGACAGAAGTGATGCGGAGCTCTGTTCCGAGGATTTCCAGACTGCGGTCAACGCAAAGACCTGTTCCGGATACGGGGATTTCCTCGCATTGCAGGTGCGGCACACCCATATCCACGCGAACCTGACCCGCGAACGGGCCATCGGAAACCAGTTCCGGGCAAACGCGGCCGGCGAGTGTTTCCACAGACATGCGTGTCTTGCTGACGATGCCGGAATCATAGACATATTTGCAGAAACAGCGTATTCCGTTTCCGCACATTTCCGCTTCGCTTCCGTCGCTGTTGAAGATTTGCATACGGATGTCTTCTGTCTTGCTGTTTCTTACGACAAGAATTCCGTCTGCTCCGACGCCGGTGTTGCGATGACACATCCGGACAGCCATTGACGCGTAGTCGGTGCTGTCGGGGAGCGAACGTCCGTCAATGACGAGAAAATCATTGCCGAGGCCGTGCATTTTAGTAAAAAACATATGGAATCTCCTTATCAGCTGAAAAATTCTACGAACGCTTCATCGGCGTAGGCTCTGATGGCGGATTCAAATTCACGAAACCGCTGCAGAAAATTCAGAGCCTCCTCTGTCAAATCTGCTCCGCCGCCTCCCTTTCCTCCCGTGACAGAGGTAAGGAGCTTAAAACCGAGCGTTTCTTCGGCGGTCTTTACGATCCGCCATGCTTTACTGTAAGCCATATTCATGCTTGCGGCGGACTGCCGCAGGGAGTGGGTTACCTGAACCCGTTCCAACAGTTGGGCGATACCGGGGCCGAAGCACTTCTCGTCCCCGTATATCCGGACAATCAATCCATAATGCAGTTGCCGTTCTTGCTGCATGACCATACCCCCAAAAAACAGTCTGCCACAGGGCACGAATAATTGATGACTGGATGCATGAATATAGTATAATTGTAGGAGAGTTTTTCTGCCTGTGTCAATGCAGACGATAAAAATGGACGGAGTTACGATGGATCTGATCAGCGAAATCCGCAATGCAATCCGTGAAGGAATCGAGAGAGGTCTTCAGCTGAAAACAGATGACAGGCAGATCCGTATTCCCGCGAAAGATGCGGCGGCCTCCAGTTCTGTATTGGTGCGAACAGAATCGGATGCGGTGAAAGAGGCCGAGAAGCTGAGCTGTTCTCTGGACTGTTTCCCGGATGTCCGCGGGGCAAGACTTCTGTCACGGGTCAGGGCAAGCCGGGGATGGCTTCTGTTCGATCTGTCAAAGGAGTTGTACGATCTTGCGGCGGAGGCTGCTCCGCTTCCGGCAGGTCCGCCTTGCGGAGAGTCTTACTGTTACTACAGAATGAACATGCTGGCGAGGTATCCTTCTCACGGCTGCCCGGATGATGAATCCGTACAGCGCGCGCTTCTTCTTTGCTGGACGGCATACGCCGGACTATACAAGTCGGGACGGGAGCAGGCGGAAGAAGCTCTGCTGGCGATGGGAAGAAAGCTGCCTGCCATTGAGCGCCAGAGCCTGCTCAGAGCATGCGGAGATATAGGACGGACAGCCATACGGCTTTTATACAGTGAGTAAATGGAGGAAAGAAAAATGAGAATTCAATACTACGGTCATTCCTGCTTTCTGATTACCACAGATTCCGGGATGCGTATTCTAACCGATCCATGTGATCCGACAACGGGATATACGCTGAAGAATATCCGATGCGATTGCGTTACCGTCAGCCATTCCCATTTCGATCACAGCTATACGGACGCAGCATGCGGTTCTCCCGCAATTCTGGAAAGCGGAGCGGATCTTAAAATCGGTGACATGAGAATCTATACCGTCAAAACGTTTCATGACGATAAGGAGGGAGAACTTCGCGGCGAGAACGCGGTCTTCTGTTTTGAGACAGATGGGCTCCGGCTTGTGCATCTCGGCGATTTCGGCGAAGCGGAGCTACGGGACGAGACGGCAGAAGCAATCGGACAGCCGGACATTCTGTTCATCCCGGTCGGAGGGACATTTACGGTCGATGCTGCCGGAGCGCTGGCGGTAGCGGAAAAACTGAACCCGAAACTTTTGATTCCGATGCACTACATGACGGACGTTCTGTCGTTTAAGATAGCGGGCGTCACTACATTTCTGAAAGCTGCCGGGAGCAAGTGGAAGAAAGATATCTTGAACTTATCGCACGCTACGGTCAGCAAAGAAACGTTGCCCGAGAAGCGTACGATCCTGGTTCTGGACTATTTGAAAAAATAGAGGTATCTAACGCCCGGGAATCAGATAAAGAAGAAAATTGGCCTTATAGAAAAAGTTTCCGAAAAATGATTCCGACACAAATTCGTAGAGTTTCGGAAGAACGGTCAGGCAGATCGGCATGAGCAGGAAAATCGCGAACAGGATCAGCAGACCCTGGAGAAGACCGATGCCCGCGCCAATCAGACCGTCTCCGCGGACAAGGGAAGGGAAACCGTTCCTGCCGTACTCGACGCTCTGAATGATGATGCCGAGAATGACCCGAAGCACGGCAAAGATGATCAGCAGAGAGAAGATGTTGATGACGACGGAAACGATCGTCAGGTTGAAATAGTCGCCGAGAGTTGTAATGCCTTGGTCAGCGAACGACTCTGAGGCGACATTTTGTATGACGCGGCTGCCCATGGGAATCGGCATATCCGCATTGTCTACGATTGCTTTCAGCCGGTCGGAAGAAACCTGACTGATGGGAATGCGGGTCAGTTCGACATCCGTCGCGGCAACGTATTCCGCCCCTTCCGTATAGTAGAGGAGCATATTGTACAGTGCATCATGTCCCTTGATTGCGGCGGCGACCGCCCGAAGGCCAAGAAGACCTGCCACATAAGAAATAACAGTCGCTATTGTGCCGAACGCAGCGTTGATGAAGCCGCGGTAGAACCCGCTCAGCACAGCGATGGCGAGAATCAGCAGTACGCCTACGTCGATTGCGTTCACAGAGGCCTCCAGATACTATTTCACAGACGCCGTATAGAACTGTCCGCCGCTTTCCAGCAGAAGCATGGTGTCCGACAGCTTATAGGCGTTTTCAATCGGATACTCCAGTGCGGCAGTTTCCGAAAGGGAACCGTCAAGTTTATAGGTAAACATCTTCTCCCTGGATACAACGATAAGAGAGTTATTCATAAGGAAACCCGCAACACCCTCACTCGGAAGCTGCAGGTATGTTTCCGTAACGGTATTGTCAGCCTCCGTAATACGAAGCAGTTTTACGGAATGCATGTCCCCGCCGCGCGGAGTCAGCAAGAATGTAGGAGACGCGGAGAAATCCAGTACCGTATAGCCGTAAATCGTAAACCGGCCGGTTTCCTGATTTCCGCCGTGGGTATACCGTATGATCTGATTGGTTCCGGCGACGAATATGCTGGAGTCCGTGATGTAGACATCCTCCACCAGCTGGCTCTGAATCTGAATGGCGCCCGTCTGACTTTTCTTGGCAAGCTCATAGGTACGGATCGTTACGGTCGGTTCGCTGGCCGTAATGGAAAGAAGCTCGATCCAGAACCGCTCCCCGTTCACGTTGTAAAAACCGAAATCCACAATGAAAGTGTTGCCGGGCAGGATCTGATCCAACTGCTCGCCGTCTTCCGTCATAATGAGCACGCTTTCCTGACCATCGGAATCCTTTCTCAGGACCGCGAGATGCTTAATTCCGCACTCCACGGTTTCGATGGTTCCCGTGAAAGTCATGGGAGAGGTCTTTCCGACGACCTGGAGAGAGTTCCGGTTATAAACGGCAGACATTGTAGTGTTTCCGGTCATCCGGATATCGTCCGCGGCGGTACCGTATGTGTAATTTCGCTTCTCGTCTATCCAGTCATAATAATGGATCGCGCCGTCTGTCTGATACAGAAGCCCGCGGCCGGTATTCAGATGCGTCATGCCGGATGAGATCGGGGTCTGCGTCATGGCAATCGTTCGTTCGCGATCACGGAAGAACATAAGATAGACGACCAGCGCGACCGTAAATATGCCGACCAGGATTCCTGTAAACAACAGCGTGCGGAATCCGCGGCTTTTTCTGCGGCGGGGGGGTGTCTGACGGCGTTCTGCCTGATTGGGACGGTAACGGGATTCCATTGCTCAGATGTCTTTGGGTACGGCTAGATTCAACATACCGGGAAGCAGTTTGATCGTTACAGGCGTGCCTTTCATAATGGTTCCGTCCAATTCCATCAGGGAATCCGGCTCGCACGACACTTCCAATTCGGTGGTCTGAAAGCAGGTGCAGAACCTCGTCGTTGTGTGGGTTCCCTTCAGGAATTTGGCAAGGACATACAGCACGGACATGCGCGACACGTCATGAAGGATACAGACGTTGAACTTTCCGTCAAACGGATCAGCGCCGGGGGTAATGTTCAAACCTCCGCCGAAGTGCGTACCGTTTCCGGCGGCAAGAATCAGGGCGTTTTTTGTCATGGTGCCTTCAGGCGTTTTTATGGTCATTTTCCTTTGAGTCGGACGGGAGATGCATTTCAGCAGCGCTTTCAGGTAGGCGCGGCTTCCCGTATACCCCTTTTCACGCATTTCATCGGTGACGACCAGAACATCCACATCAAATCCGACGCCTGCTATATTGAAGAACAGATAATCGTTGGCCGTCCCGACATCCATTTTCCGAATGTGATCGGACAGAGCGATATCAAGCGCTGCGGCATAATCCAAAGGGAGGTGCAGCGGGCGGGCGAGATCGTTTCCGGATCCGCAGGGAACGATGCCGAGAACGACATCCTTTCCGATGAGCGCGGGCGCGGCTTCGCGGAGCGTGCTGTCACCGCACAGCATCACGATGCGCTTTGCGCCGGAGGCAACAGCTTCTTCCGCGAGGAGCGTGGCATGTTCCGGATACTCCGTCATAGCCGAGGAAAATGGAATGCCCTTTTCCTTCAGAATGGCAGAAACCTGCCTGAATGCCTTTTCTCCCGCTCCTGCGCCGGAGACCGGGTTCCAAATGACATGCAGTGAAGATACCATGCGATAAGCCCCGACGATACTTTGATGTTGAAAGAATTTTAACATACATTAAAACAGAATGCAAAAAAGTACCTTTGTCCGGTGCTGTCTGATACAATGATAACTGTGAAAAAAGGGGATTACATCATCATACTGTGCTCGCTTCTGATCGCGCTGATTCCGCTCGGGATCCGTGCGCTTCGGGCGATGCCGGAACAGCGGGAAGCCGTCGTTACCGTATCGGAAGAGGGAAAGGTCATCTACAGAGGGCCTGCCGAAACGGATCATGTCGTGGAAACAGCCGGCGGAGGCAACCGGATCGTCATCCGGAACGGTGACGTCTATATGGAGTACGCGGACTGTCCCGATCAGACCTGTGTGAAGGAAGGCAAGGCAAAGCCCGGGAAGCCGCTGGTGTGTCTCCCCAATCATGTAATCGTGACGGTAACTGCCTCAGACGGAGAACCGGATTATGACGCAATATCCAAGTAAAAAAGCAGGAAAAATCGCGCGGCTTGCTGTTCTGACAGCCATGGCGCTTGCCGTGCAATGGCTGGAATCTCTTCTTCCGCCGCCGATTCCCGCTGTTCCGGTAAGAATCGGACTGGCGAATATCTTTGTGCTGTATGCGATGCTGGAGATGACACCGGGCGACGCGCTGATCGTTTCTGTCCTCAGGTGTCTGCTTCTGCCGCTGGTTACCGGGAACGTTTCGGGATTTCTCTACAGCCTTTGCGGGGGCATTCTGTCATGGACAGCTATGACTGCACTGTTGGGTACGTATCGGGACAGTCGGATCAGCAGTATCGGGCTCAGTGTCGCGGGAGCGGGGGCATACCAGATCGGGCAGGTTCTCGCGGGGTGCCTGATTGTGGGCACGGTGATTCTTGCGTACGTTCCGGTCATGATGCTGCTGTCGATTCCCGCCGGAATCGCCACGGGGTGGATCGGCGGGGTCCTTGTGTCACGCATTTCCGGGAAAACCGGAAAACAGGCGTAGAAAGATGCGGCAGAGTACCGTTTGTTTTCTTTTTCCGGCAACCATGATACAATGTAAGATACGTTAATTGACAGAAAGGATTAATTCCCAGATGTTTCAGGATGATCTTCAGAGGAGAATACATTACGGGGATAAGGACGCGTTCCGCGAGCTGTACAACAGATACAGCAGGGACGTTTATTCGCTTGTGTACACGGCTTTGGGCGACGCGGACGCTTCCCGCAATTCAATCAAACAGGTTTTCATGAAACTGTACCGCGAGCTGATTCAGACTGAACAGGATCTGGACATGGCGGAACGTCTTTCCGCCCTGACAAACGAGGAGATCCGGCTTGCGCGTATTCTGTCCGGGGATTTTTCCAAGGATGCGCTGCAGGTTCTGTACACCGTTTCCGTTGACCGCGACCCGGATACGGACGACACCATGATGCGCGTCCGCTCCAGAATGATGTCTGAGGAGGACAGCGGAAACAAGCTTCTTTTCCCTGAACCATCCCGAAAAGAAATTGCGGAAACCGGATATCACCGCGAGGCGTTGCCAAAAGAGAATCGTGTACCGGAAAAACGTAAGTCCGCTCCCAAAAAGGAGACGCGCGAAGAACGGCGTCGGACAGCATACCGGGAGGAAGAGCCGCACGTCGGGCTGGACCTGAAAGAGGAGAAGAAACATGGCGGTTCCGGCATAGTGCTTGTCGTTCTGATTCTGTTTGTTCTCGCTTTTCTGTGGCTGCTTGCTGGAATTCTGATGGATCTGAAGATCATTCCTTTTGTGGATCTAGGGTTCAGTTTTTTCAATCAGCACGTTTTTAATTTCTTTAAAATTCCATCCTGAGGAGACGGGGAAATGACCTGCAGATTTGCTCCGACCGTTGTACGCAAGGGATATACGCTTGTGGACAACGGTTTTATAGCGGAATATCTTCCAAACGCGTCAAAGCTTGAGCTGGAAGTATACCTGTATGGCCTGATGCAGTGCAATCATCCGGGGATTGACGGATCGATCGCCGACGCGCTCGGACTGACGGAGCAGGAAGTGGTCAGTGCGTTCTGTTACTGGCAGACGCTGAAGCTTGTAAGGATCCAATCGGACAAGCCCCTGATTGTTGAGTATCTTCCGCTTCCGAATGAGGGAGATGCGGAGTATTCGCCTGCCAAATACAGCGGACTGGTCGCAAAACTGAATACGCTGACCGCCCCGAGACAGTTCAACGCGCGCGAACTGGCGCACGTTTACGACTGGGTTGAAGTCTACGGTCTTGACGAGGGCGCCGTACTGGAGCTTGTTTCGCATTGCATGGAGACAAAGAGCCGGCGCATCAGCATCAACTATATATCCTCCGTTGCGCAGGCGTGGGCTGAGAACGGAATCAAATCGTTCGAGGACGCGCGCCGTGAGATCGAGCGGTATGATCTTTCGAAACACGGGGCTGCTGCTATTCTCCGTCGATGGAATAAAAGGCGCAAACCGACAAAAGACGAAATGGCGCTTTATGAAAAATGGACCGGTGAATGGGGATTCACCGGGGAAGCCATCATGACTGCGCTTCCGAGGCTCGCCGCCTCAGCCAATCCGAATTTTATTTATCTGGATGAGCTTCTGGACCAGCTTCGGGGGCGAAACATCACGGATGCTGCTGATATTGCGGAAGAAGACGAGCATAATGCGCAGGAACGTGCTTTTGCGAAGCTGCTGTTCGATCGGATGGGGCGCGCGGAGCATGCCACCTCAACGCAGAGAGCGCAGATCTCCATGTATCTTGAGCAGTATAAACTTCCACGGGAGATGCTGCTGTATGCCGCAGAATGCAGCAGGGATAGTTCGGAACCGTTCGGAAACATGAAAAAGCTTTTGAACGAGTGGCATGAAGCCGGACTGAAGACTGTCGCTGATGCGGAACAGTACTGGAAGACGCATCAGGAAAAGACATGGAAAAAAGACGGTTCAAGGGGAAGGAACACAGAATACGCGCAGAGGAAAGTTACGGACGAACAGTTTGCGGATCTGTTTCTTGATCTGAATCAGGACCTTACGGAGGGCGGCAATGAATCTGCAGATTGAACGGATTTACGATGATCTCCGCAGGCGGATGCAGAAGGAAAGGGACGATCGTGCGGATGCTATTTATCAGCAGGTGCCGGAACTCGAGACGATACCTGAAAGACGGAGGGCGCTGGTAAAAGACGCTGCCCTGAAACGCATTACAGCTGCGGAAGCGCGAGAACAGCTGGACGCTTTGGACCGGGAGGAAGGGAAACTCCTTGCGGACAACGGCTTTTCAAAAGACATGCTGGAAGTACGTTTCAAATGCCCGCTATGCCATGATACGGGGTGGACCGGCGAAGCCGAGCGGAGACCGTGCGCCTGCAGACTGAAACTGATGGCGGAGACGGATCCGGCGATGGGGATCAACAGCAGGCAGACCTTTGAACGGTTTTCCGAGGATATTTTTCCGACAGAAGGGCAGAAAAGGCAGACAAGAACAGCGCGCGTATGGTGCGAGCAGTATGCGGATTCGCTTCCTGCGCCGGAGAAGAAAAACCTTCTGCTCACCGGCATGGCAGGTCTGGGGAAAACCTATCTCTGCAACGCGATTGCTTACCGCGCTCTTTCTCACGGCGTAGAAGCAAGGATTATTACAGCCTATTCATTCATTCAAGCGGTGCTGGACGGAATCCGGACGAAAACGGGAGGAGTGCCCGAATTCTGTTTGCGCGTTCCGCTTCTTATTATCGACGATCTGGGCAGCGAATCCGTTATTCCGAACATATCGGAAGAAGCGCTGTTTTCGGTTTTGAACGAGCGGATTCATCAAGGGAAACCGACGGTCATTGCCACAAACCTTTCCTATGCCGCTCTGCAGGATCGTTACGGTGAGCGGGTCACGTCAAGACTTGCCGACCGCACGGTGACCCAAGCCATTCAGCTGACCGGTGAAAATCTCAGACGAAAACAGGGACAATGCTGACATTAATCGCATCTCCTATCGGGAATCTTTCGGACATCACGTTCCGGGCGGTGGAAGCGCTTCGGGACGCGGATGTCGTATACTGCGAGGACACCCGGCACTCTCTTGGACTGCTCAATCACCTCGGCATCCGCAAAACGCTTGTATCATGCCATGAACATAACGAGCGTGCCAGAGCGGGGGAGATTATGGAACGTCTCAGAAGGGGAGAGAACGTCGCCTACCTTTCGGACGCGGGAATGCCGGGCATCTCGGATCCCGGGGCTGTTCTTGTATCAGCGTGCATCGAGCAGGGATTGCCATACACGGTAATCCCCGGCGCATCGGCTGTGCTGACGGCGGTCGTGCTGTCCGGGCTCCCCGGGGGCACATTTTCGTTTTTCGGTTTTCTTCCAAGAGACAATAAACCGCGCAGGGAAATGATGAAGCGCATCTGCGGATGCGGCCATCTGGCAATTCTCTTTGAAAGTCCGCACAGGGTCGGCACAACGCTGCGGGAGTTTTCCGACAGCATTCCGGATTGCCGCGCCGCGCTCCTGCGGGAATTAACGAAGCGATTCGAGTCCGTGGAGCGCGGGACCGTACGCGAGCTGGCGGACCGTTACATTCGGGAGGAACCGAAAGGCGAATGCGTGATTGCGATCTACTGCGCTGACAAAGCGGACGAATCGGTTTCGGATGAAACAGCCGAACAGATGCTCCGTAGCCTTCTGGATGCGGGAAACTCAGCAAGGGACGCTGCCGCACAGGTCTCATCGGAGACAGGGATCAGGAAAAATACGCTTTACGCGAAAGCGATGGAAATCAAAAACAGACAGGAGTAAGAAATGGCAAAGACACGTAAGCAGATCGATCCGAAGTTTCAATGGAGGCTGGAGGATATCTACGCTTCCGACGAGAACTGGGAGAAGGAATTCGGCGAGGCGGAAAAGCTGGCAGGGCAGATCGGTTCTTTTAAAGGAACCCTTGCTGCTTCATCCGACAGACTGTATGAGGCTCTTTCGCTTTCAAGCAAGCTGTCCCTTCTTGTCGAGCGTCTGTACACTTATGCGCACATGCGCAAGGACGAGGACAACGGAAATACAAAGTATCAAGGCATGACCGACCGTGCGATGCAGATGATCGTTGCAATGGAAGCGGAGAGTTCGTTTTTTGAGCCGGAGATGATCTCTATTCCCGAGGAGACTCTTTCAAAATGGGGCCGTGAAGAACGGTTTGAGCGGTTCCGGACCCGTATTTCAGATCTGAACAGAAAAAGAGCACATGTGCTTTCCGCCGGCGAGGAGCGGATACTGGCATTGGCGGAAGATCCGTTGACAGGACCTGACAACAGCTTTACGATGCTTTCCGATGTTGATCTGAAATTCGGCACGGTCAAAGACGCACAAGGGAATGAGGTTCAGCTGACACACGGAACATACGGCCTGCTGATCCGTGACTCGAACAGAGAAGTCAGAAAGGATGCGTATGAGAAACTTTACGCTGCATACGGCAGCGTAAAGAATACGATTGCAGCGATGTATGCCGCGTCTGTCAAGGCGGATGTGTTCCGCGCAAGGGCACGGGGCTACAGCGGGTCGCTGGAAGCCGCGCTTTTTGCAAACGACGTCCCGGTTTCCGTCTATGAACAGTTGATAGAAGCTGTACACGAAAAACTTCCTTCGCTCCGGAAATATACGGATATCCGGAAACGCTGCCTCGGAGTTGACCGGCTTGAAATGTATGATCTGTATACGCCGCTGATTCCGGAGTGCGATATGCCGATGGATTTCAATGAAGCAAGGGATGTTGTGAAAAAGGCGCTGAAACCTCTCGGAACGCATTATGCTCAGCTTCTTGACGAAGCGTTTTCGAACGGCTGGATCGATATATATGAAAATGAAGGGAAGACTTCCGGAGCATATTCCTGGGGTGTATATGGCGTTCACCCGTTTGTGCTTTTGAATCATCAGAATGATTTTTCCCATGCGTCGACACTGGCTCATGAACTCGGGCATGCAATGCACAGTTATCATACCAATGCCGCTCAGCCGTACGAGACTTCCGAATATGCCATCATGGTCGCGGAGGTCGCTTCGACAGTAAACGAAATGCTGCTGAAACGGTACTTCCTGGCGAAAGAAACCGATCCAAGCAAGCGCGCATACATACTGAACGAGTTTCTTGAGGACGTCCGGACGACATGCTTCAGACAGACCATGTTTGCGGAATTCGAGCTGAAAGCGCACAGAATGGCAGAGGCCGGCGAAGCGCTGACGGTGGACAGCCTGTCGAGCCTTTACAGAAGCCTGAATGAATTGTATTATCCGAATGTGCATGTGGATGACAACATCTCTATGGAATGGATGCGGATTCCGCATTTTTACAGAGCGTTCTATGTTTATCAGTATGCGACAGGCATCTGCACCGCAATCGCGCTCTCCAAAGCGATTCTTGAAAAGGGAGAAACCGATCGGTATATCGCTTTCCTTTCCAGCGGTGCAAGCGATTATCCTGTTAATCTGCTGAAGAAGGCGGGAGTTGATCTGACAAAGAAGGAAAGCATACTGGCGGCGCTTGATGAGTTTGAAAATCGTGTGGAAGAACTGAATAGTCTTTTGGGAGGAAGCAACTAAATGGAAAAATTGTTTAACAAAGAAGAAGCGGCGGCTTTCATTCTGAACAAGTTCAAAGAGCAGGGAGATTTTTCATTCATTGATGAGAAATTGTTCTGCGATATGGTGCGGGATGTTCAGGAACTGGATTCCCAGTATATCGAGCAGTGCGAATCGGAAGACGCAGTCTATGACGATGACGAAGCATATGAGCGGATTCACAACGCGATGACGGAGAAATATCCCGATTTTAAAACATATATGATGCGTCTGGTGGATGACTACCTTGACTACAGCGAGGATTATCTGGAATCTATCGGGGCGATAGACTGGGAATAACAGAGAAGCCGAAACGCGACTTAACGCATGCCGTCTTCTGACGAATAGAATATGCGATGAAAAGCCGGAAGAGTCGATTTTCCGGTTTTTCTTTGTCGCGGACTTGATTTTCTGAAAAAGATGCCGTGAAGGACAGGAGCTCCGTGAGACGGGCAGCGCAGTTTTATGGTAAAATAAATCATCAACAATCACTTGGAAAACGAGGCGAATGCAGCAATGTCAAACGAAGAGAGAAAGTTCATTCTGTCCTGTGAATCAACGGCGAATTATCCGTACGATTACTGGGAAAAAAGGGATGTGCCGGTTTTGGAGTATACCTACCTGTTCGGTCAGGAAGAATTCCCGGACGATATGGGGAGGAATCCGGACGCGCTTCCGGAGTTTTACAGAAGAATCAACAACGGGGAAATGCCTTCAACCTCCCAGATCAACGTTGCACAATATGAGGAGTTTCTGGAACCGCTTTTAAAGAACGGGGACGTGCTTCATGTCGCGTTCGGGACAGGCATGACGCCTGCTTATCATAATGCGGTGGTTGCCGCTGAAAAACTGCGTGAGAAATATCCGGAAAGGAAGCTGGCCATAATCGATTCTCTCTGCAGCTGTGCGGGCTATGGCATGCTGACAGAATACGCGGCAGACATGCGTGATGCCGGCAAAACGATAGAAGAGACGGAGAAATGGCTTCTGGAGAACCGGAACAAAATGCATCACCAGTTCTTTTCTACCGACTTGAAGTACTTCAGAAGGAGCGGGAGAATGTCCGGCGCTGCAGCAACCGTTGGAGCGGTTCTGAACATCTGCCCCCTGATGCATCTGGACGATAAGGGAAGGATTGTTGCTTACGACAAGGTCCAGGGCAAAAAACGGGCTATCAATGAAACAGTGCGCGCAATGGCAAGGTTGGCTGATAACGGCACCGCATATTCCGGAAAATGCTGTATTTCGCATTCCAACGTGCCGAGAGAAGCGGAAGAACTCCGTGAGAAAGTGATTGAATCATTCCCCAACCTGAATCGGGATGATATCAAGATATATGACATCTGCCCAATCATTGCCGCACACTGCGGACCGGGAACGACCGCCATATATTTCCTTGGTTCGCCGAGACCTCCTGAAAAGAATAGCTGAAGGGGATTCTATGGAAAAGATCAAAGACAGATTCCTGCGGTATGTTGCCGTTGATACGCAGTCTAAGGACGGCGAGGAACAGGTGCCCAGCACTAACAAGCAGTTTAAACTTGCGGAGATGCTTGTCAATGAGTTGAAAAACATGGGAGCAGAAGACGTCCGCCTGAGCGATCACTGCTACGTGACTGCTACCATTCCCGCCAACAATGGGGAAAGCGCTCCCGTGATCGGACTGATTGCACATATGGATACCTCGGATGCGGCAAGCGGAGCGGACATTCGTCCTGTTATCACAGAACAATATGATGGAACGCCGATCCGGATGTCGGACACGAAATATCTGGATCCGTCAGAATTTCCTTCCCTTCTGAGGCATATCGGGGAAACGGTTATCTGCACGGACGGGACAACGCTGCTCGGAGCGGACGACAAGGCCGGTGTGGCGGAGATTATGCAGGCCGCAGAGCTGCTTCTTAAAGAGGACGCGCCGAAGCATGGGACTGTCAGGATCGCCTTCACTCCGGATGAAGAGGTGGGGAGAGGCGTGGACTACCTTGACGTGAATCGGTTTGCTGCCGACTTCGCGTATACCGTAGACGGGGGAGATCTTGGGGATCTCAGTTATGAATGCTTTAACGCTGCCGGCGCGGAAATTCTGATCGATGGAGTATCCATCCATCCGGGAGAGGCCAAAGGGAAGATGAAGAACTCGCTTCTGATCGGAATGGAACTGCATTCCATGCTGCCTGTGTTTATGAACCCTGCCGCAACGGAAAAGCGTGAGGGCTTCTTCCACCTTGACCGGATGAACGGAAGTGTAGAGCGGACAGTCATGAAATATATCGTCAGAGATCATGACAGAAAGCTTTTCGAAGAAAAGAAGAAGCTGCTGATTTCCGCATGCGAATTCATGAACGAAAAATACGGGCACGGAACCGTGACGCTGAACCTGAAAGACTCCTACTACAATATGATCGAGGTCATGGATATGGAAGTCGTAAACAGAGCGATTCGAGCCATGAAGGCAGTCGGTATTGAGCCTGTAATAGAACCGATACGCGGAGGAACGGACGGAGCGAGACTTTCGTTCATGGGCCTTCCCTGCCCGAACCTTTGCGCCGGAGGCAACAACTTTCACGGTCCGTACGAGTTTGTAACGGTTGAGACAATGGAAAAAATCACAGAACTCCTGGTCGAATTGGTGACAGACCGGTAAGAACTTATTTTTCGGAGCATCTGTATGAACATTAGGAAAATAGCGGAACGCGCAGGCGTTTCGGTCGCGACGATATCCCGTGTGCTGAACCATCCGGATCTTGTCTCTCCCGAGACAAGAGAGCGGGTCTATGAGGTCATGAGAGAAAACCAGTATACTCCGAACTGGTTCGCGCGTAATCTGACTCAGAAGCAGACCAGAACGATCGCGTTCATCTATCCTTCCAATGATTCCACTTTTCTGCAGGCTGTCGCGGACGGAGTCGAGATAGTTGCCCTCAACAAGAAAAATCTGGTGTTTCTCTGCCACACGAACGGTACCGCAGAAATGGAACAGGAGTATCTGGAATTGATGGTCCAGCGCAACGTAGACGGGATTATCTTATTCTCCTCCCGCGTGCCACAGGAAAAAATCGATCAGGTGACCGGACTGGGTATTCCATGTGTGCATATCGGCCGCGAGGGAATCGACGCGGAGAGAAAAAACTGCTATATCAATTATGCGGATGCGGCGGCTAAGCTGACGGAGCATATGATTCAGATGGGCTATTCACAGATCTATCTCCTGCTGGACAGCATGCTTGTCAATGAAGCGGATGAGATCAAAGAAGGCTTTGAGCATGCGGTTGGGAAGTCGTCGTCCAAACTTGATACCGATGTCTTTGTGGCGGACCGGTCTGTTCAGGGGGGCATGCTTTTTGCGCATAAGATGATCCAGACCGGGAGATTGCCAAGAGCGTTGATCACATCCTCTGCCAGGCAGGCTTTCGGCGTTATGAAAGCTGCGAGACTTGCAGGCATACGAATCCCGGACGATCTGGCGATTGCTTCCATGACGGATTCTTCTGTTTCAACGCTGGTTGATCCTCCGCTGACCGCGGTTGACAGACCGGGCAAAAGGCTGGGGATGGTGACAGCCAGAATGCTGTTTGACTGCATTGAGAATCGTGAGTTTGCTGCTCAGAACGCTCAGCATGTGGAACTGCTGGCAAAACTTGCGATCCGAAAATCGTGCGGGAACAAGAAATTCATATATGAATTGTTCGAGTGAGGAAAACTGATATGGCTGACTTATCTGTGAAGCTCGGAGATCTTGAACTGAAGAATCCTATCATGATTGCCGCAGGCCCGTGGACAAGGGATCCTGCATGTATACAGAGGTATGTTGATGCGGGCGCCGGCGCAGTCATTACGGAATCCATAACGATGGACGCGGATCAGGCCCCTCGCCCGTATCTGTATCGGAACGGTGAGCAGATATTTAATACCAAGTTGCATTCGACGCTTTACCTGGAACAGTGGGAAGAACTTGCTTCAGGGATGGATATGCGCGATTGTAAACTGATCTGCAGCATCTGGGGGAGCACCGTCACGGAGGTCCGGTATCTATCTAATTATGTTCAGCGACTTGGCGCGGATGCCGTTGAATTGAGCCTGTATGCTCCGATCGGGAGCAGAAACCAGGGAATGTGTACGTCGCCGGAACATATTGCGGACGTGATTCGGGAAACCATGGAAGCGGTAGATATTCCGGTCATGGTCAAGCTGCCGTACGAGGTGAGCTTTTTCCCGGAAGTGTTACAGGCAATATATGACGCCGGCGTTAAGACGGTTTCCTCTATTGACGCGCTGCGGGGAATATCCGGAGTAGATATCGAAACCGCGACACCGAACATGCCTACCTACGGGGGATACTCCGGCCAGGCAATCAGACCCGTTTCACTCGCGACTACCGCGATGCTGCGGCAGTATACGCCGTTTTATATCTGCGGGTGCGGCGGGATTCAGAACGCGGAAAACGCGATCGAGCAGATGATGCTCGGCGCAAGCGCGTTTCAGTTTGCTTCGGCATTGTTTAACGGCGGGGAAACGCTGGTCCGGAACACATTGAATCATCTTCAGAACTGGCTTGACCAGCACCATTATGGAAGCGTGGAAGATATCATCGGGCTTGCGCTTCCCAGAATGTCTGCGTTTGAGGCGATTCCAATCCGTCCAATTCATGCGATTCTTGAGGACAAGTGTGACAGAAAGGAATGCGATCTATGCAGACAGGGCTGCATTTATCAGGCAATTGAATACGTGAAAGGAAAAGGATACCGGATACTGGATGACCGCTGCGAGGGGTGCGGACACTGCATGAGCATTTGCCCCGAGAATAAGATCCGCCTCGGCGGGATCCCTCCGGTTTCTTACAAGAAACGCTGAAGACTGATAGATACCTTATAACAAACGAAAAGGGGCTGTCTCAAAAAGGAAACGTTTTGAGGCAGTCTTTTTCATTGGAAAAGAAGCCAGAATACCAAAGAAGCAGAACCCGGAGGCCCTGCTCTTTGGTATAATTTTCTTGTGACAAAACTACAAAAAGAATATAG
>JAFPXU010000155.1 GCA_017394605.1 Clostridia bacterium
ATTTGTATGTATAATATGGGATAGATTCGGGAAATGTGTCGGAAAACACTTTTCATCACAACAATCTAATTACTGGGAGGTTATTAATATGGAAGGTATGCAGATTCAGATTATTCCGCTCATTATCGTGGTGGCATATCTAGTCGGCATGTTGGTCGTAGGCTTCTTTGTAAGCAAGCTGAAGATCAAGAACTCGAAAGACTACCTGGTCGCCGGACGCCGCATGGGCCTGTTTATGGTCGCGTTCTCACTGTCCGCGAACAACATCGGCGGTGGCTGCACAACCGGTGTTGCCCAGAAGGCTTTCGGCAACTGGGGTCTGTCCGCCTGCTGGTACGTACTCGCCTGCTCAATCGCTATGATTCCGCTCGCGTACTTCGCACCGAAGATCCGCAAAACCCTGGCCATTACGATTCCTGAAGTTGTCGGCCGCCGTTTCGGTAAGCTTTCCAGCAACTTCACCGCGATCCTGTCCGTGTTCTCGCTGTTCTGCCTGACATCGTCACAGATCCTGGCTTCCGGTTCCGTCATCAGCGCTCTCATTCCCTCAATTCCGCTGAATGTCTGCCTGATCTTTGCCGGTATCGTCATCATTCTGTACACGACCCTCGGCGGCATGATCGCTGACCAGATCTCCGACTTGGTTCAGTTCCTGATCATTCTCGTAGGTCTTGCTATCGCGACCCCCATCGTACTCAAATCTGCCGGCGGCTGGTCTGCCATCGCTGCGAAACTGCCGGGCGAGAAGCTGAACTTCACGCAGATCGGCTGGGCATCCATCATCGGCTACATTTTCCAGTACATCTGCACGTTCCTTGTAGGTCCGGAAATGGTAACCCGTTTCGAAACAGCAAAAGACGAGAAGACCGCGCGCAACGCGTCCTTCCTCTCAGCTGTTCTGATGGCGGCGATGTCCATTTTCCCGACACTGCTCGGTCTTGCCGCTTTCGCGCTCAAGGATCAGATCCCCGGACTCGCGGAAAACGGTTCCAACGCCATGATGATGGTCACAGGACACTATGCCCCTGGCTTTATCACCGGTCTTATCTCCGCTGCTATCATCTGCGCTACGATGTCCTCCGCTGACTCGAACCTGCTGTGCATGTCCACGATGATCATCAACGACCTCTACAAAGGTTTCGGCGGAAAGAAGCAGCTGTCCGAGAAACAGATCATCTTCTGGACCCGTTTCAGCAACGTCATCGGCGCTCTGGTCGCTATGGCGATTCAGTTGCTCGGTATTGCCGGCAGCATTATCGCGCTGAACACCTTCGCCTTCGGTATCCGCTGCGCAGGTCCGTTCTCCGCTTATGCACTCGGTCTTGTCGTTCCGAAAGCAACCAAGAATTCCGGTTTGTTCTCAATCATTACCGGAACGATCGGTTTCGTCGTCTGGCAGCTGCTCCCGAGCGTCAATACCTACCTGATGCCTGTTGTCTTCGGAAGTCTTATCTCCGTAGTCACATTCTTCGTCGTCAACTGGATCGAGTGGGGCAGAGGTGTTGCGCCCGCGCCGTCCGCTTATCTCTCTGATGAGGAAGCTGCCGCGGTCATTGCTGCAGAGCAGCAGGACATGTAAGACATGTAATCATCTGACAGTATCCCGAAGCAATACGGAACCGCTCCGCAAGGAACGGTTCCTTTTGTATTCTCTTTTCCTACTCTCTGGAGAATTGAATTATATCCTGATACCCGAATCTATGGTATGATAAAATATCATCTGCTTTTCATCCGAGCAGGCAAGGAAAGGGCATCCGAATGGCATACCGAGCATTATACCGCGAATACCGCCCGAAGCTGTTCCAGGAAGTGATCGGGCAATCGCACATCACAACGATTCTGCAGAATCAGATTTCGGCGGATCATGTTGCGCACGCATACCTGTTCTGCGGATCCCGTGGAACCGGCAAAACCAGTACCGCTAAAATTTTCGCGCGTGCCCTCAACTGTGAAAGCCCGGATCACGGCGAACCCTGCGGAGTCTGCCGGTCCTGCGTCAGGTCCGGAAAACAGGAATGTCCGGATATCGTTGAAATGGACGCTGCAACCAACAACGGCGTTGACAATGTCAGGAGTCTGATAGAAAAAGCGCAGTATACCCCGCTTGAACTGAAAAAGAGGGTCTTTATCATTGATGAAGCGCATATGATTACCGGGCCCGCCTTCAACGCGCTGCTGAAAACACTGGAAGAACCGCCCTCGCATATTGTTTTCATCCTGGCCACGACAGAACCTCAGAAGATACCTGCCACGATTATATCCAGATGTCAGCGGTTTGATTTTCACCGGCTCACCGCAGGGGATATCGAGTCGACCTTAAAAAGCGTTCTTCAGAAAGCAAATGCGGTGGCGGACGACGAAGCGCTCTCCATCATTGCTCATGCGGCAGAAGGCAGCATGCGCGACGCACTCTCTCTTGCGGATCAGTGTCTCTCGTTCTGCGGCGGAGCCATTACAAGCGCGGATGTCAACGATATCCTCGGCAGCATGGAACAGAACTTCCTGTTTCAGATTTCGGAAGAGTTGATTGCTCTGAACGCAGACAGAACCCTTCAGATGCTGGATAAAGTTGTTCGGAGCGGGAGAACGCTTCCTGTTTTCTGTCAGGATCTGGCAGGTCATTTCCGTTCGCTGCTGCTCGCAAAAACATGCGGCAGGTGTGAGGACATACTGGAATGTACCCCTGAACGGATGGACCGTTATCTCCGGCAGGCAGAAAAAGCATCCGGAAGCTGGCTCCTTTCTTCTCTGGAAACGCTTCTTCAGGTCCGCAGCGAGTTGAGATACTTCCTTTCTCCCCGGATCCCACTGGAGTCCGCGCTGGTACGTATCTGCCATCCGGAGGCATCGGTATCGGTCTCAAATCTTGAGACCCGGGTCGCTCTTCTCGAAAAACAAATCTCCGCACTGTCTTCCGCTCCTGCGGGACTTCGTTTTGATGCAGCCCCTCAGGCCAATAAAACAGTCCCCGATTGCTCGATTCCCCCAGAATCCCGCTCAGAGCAGGTTCCTGCGGAAGCCCCGTCCGATCGTCACGCTGCAGAAATGGAACGGAAACCGGGCCCTAAGGCGGAGCAATCCGCCCCGCTGAAAAACGACGCCAGCGCGGAAGCGGTATGGAACGCGGTACTGCTCTCTGTCGAGAGAAGCAATCCGCTGGAGATCCAGTTCCTGACGCACGCTTTTCCTCAGTCCCTTCAGAACAATGTCCTGACAATCGGATATGACAAAAGCAGAGAGACGCTTTATAATCTTGTCAGCACAAAGCCGCACCAGGATAAAATCAACCGGGCACTGGAAGAGGTACGGCCGGGCACGAAAGTTGCAACCGTCCTGATCAGCCGGCAGCCTGTCTCCGATGAGACGGAAGCACGGCTCAGAGCTGAATTCGGAGACAAATTAACGATAGAAGAATAAATCCCAATCGGTCCGGAGGGACGTTAAACACTACTATTTCAGAATCATACAGGAGAACAGATATGGCAAAAGGCGGCGGATTCCCCGGAATGGGCGGAGCAAACATGCAGCAGCTGATGCGTCAGGCGCAGAAAATGCAGGCCGACATGCAAAGATCACAGGAAGAGCTTCAGGCGAAAGAGTTTACTGCCGATGCGGGCGGTGGAATGGTTTCCGCAACGGTCAGCGGATCACGCGAGCTGAAATCTCTCACGATCAATCCGGCCTGCGTGGATCCCGATGACGTAGAGATGCTGCAGGATCTTGTCTGCGCGGCCATCAATGAAGCCATGCGCAAAGCTTCCGAGGAAACGGAACGCGTTATGGGCAAGATCACCGGCGGAATGAATTTCGGGTTCTGACAGGCAGGAGCGCCACGTGATCACCATTGAACCGATCGAAAAGCTTACGACACAGCTCTCGCGGCTTCCCGGGATTGGAAGGAAAACCGCGCAGCGGCTTGCATATCATATCCTGAGCGTACCGGAAGCGCAGGCGAAGGAACTGGCCGACGCCATCACTGCCGCACGTGAAAACGTATGCAACTGTCCCATCTGCGGAACGTATACCGATGTCATCCCGTGCAGGATCTGCTCGGATGACAAGCGTGACGGATCCGTAATCTGCGTTGTCTGTGACCCGCGGGATGTTGCCGCCATGGAAAAAGTCCGTGAATTCCACGGAAAATACCATGTGCTGCATGGAGTGCTTTCCCCGATGGAAGGTATCGGCCCTAATGATATCCGCATCCGCGAACTGGTCGAGCGGGTCAGCGACGGTACCGTAAAAGAGGTCATCCTCGCCACAAATCCCGATGTGGAAGGCGAGGCAACCGCCTCTTACATCGCAAGACTTCTGAAACCGTTGGGCGTAACGTGTACGAGAATCGCCCACGGTATTCCAATCGGCGGCAATCTCGAGTACACCGATGAAGTAACCCTTGCAAAAGCTTTGGAAGGCAGACGTCAGCTCGGATGAGACGGTTCCGCTGCACATTATGGATCTGTTGCCTGACAGCCGTGCTTATCTTCGCATGCTCCTGTATGCCAAAAGCCGCGAATGTCCCTGCGGAACTCGCCACACAGATTCCAACCCTCTCCCCGACCCCTGTGACGCCTTCCCCGGTCCCTCCAACTCCTGAGCCAACCGCTTCCCCGACTCCGGAGCCGACTGCCGTCCCCCTGTCGTATTTCGCTCCTACAACCCGAATGCGTTTCGAGGAGCTCGTCGGGGACAACGGCAACTATGATCTTCCTCTCGGATATCCGTCTCCGGATACTTACCGTGTTATCGTCGATCTTTATCATCAGGTCGTAATGATTTATGGAAGAGACGGCTCCGGGAATTATACGGTCCCCGTCCGCTACATGCTCTGCTCATCCGGGCTGAGAGGATCGACTCCCTGCGGAACCTTTCATCTGCTCCGTTACCGGGTGCGGTTCGGTTTTTTCCGCAACGACAAGACCTACGGTCAATACTGGACGCTGATCAAAGGGAGAATCTATTTCCACTCCCTTCTGTACGCTGAACGGAATGCGGACACATATATAGAGAGTACGTACGACGCGCTTGGAACGCCAGACTCGCACGGCTGTATCCGGCTTACCGTGCCTGACGCACGGTTTATCTATTACAATCTCGGTTACGGGACCGAGGTTGAAATCCGGGAAGGCGATCCAAACGATACTCTGACTGCCTCAATCCGTGACTCTCTGATACTGGCCGAACGTCCGGCTGAGCACGTCACGCTTGTTCCGGGTGAGATCCCTTCTACCGATGTATGGCGGATAGAGGATGTTCCTCTGGAAATCCCCTATGAGGAAGGCAGTCAGAAAAAGCAGAAATAACACAATCTAAAAAGGCATCCGGACGGATGCCTTTTTAGAGTCTTGCCTATTTTTTTGCGGATTTGCTCAGTTCATGCCCTTATGCTTCTGGAAGCACTCGCTGCAGTAAACGGGTCTGTCATTGCGGGGCTGGAACGGAACCTTTGTGGGCTTTCCACATTCCGCGCAAACTGCATCAAACATCTCACGCTCGCCACCACGCTGATTCTTGCGGGCAGCACGGCAAGCCTTGCAGCGAACGGGTTCATTCTGGAATCCTTTTTCCGCATAGAACTCCTGCTCTCCTGCGGTAAAGACGAACTCCGCGCCACAATCTTTGCACACCAACACTTTGTCTTCGAACATGTCTCTTTCCCCTTTTAAGCCTGTCAGGCTGATAATAATCAGTATCCGGCAGTGTCTGACCTGGTTTTTAACCCCACACCCGCCAACTGGAAGGTTCGCTCATAAGCTGATTTCGCTCCCCACTACTACCCCTCTCGGATCGCTCCGGTTGGACTTACATCTAGGCCGCACTATGATCACGGAAATTTTTCCCGCTTACGTGGATCGCTTCGCCTGCGACTGGCATCGACTTTCAACCACAGACCCACTGCGCAAACACTTGTTACATTATATATTACATTTTCAGAATTGTCCAATACTATATTTAGGCAATTCCAAAAGGTTTTCACACTAAAGATGCTGTTTCTTCCCTTTTATGCTCCGCTACCTTCCGGGTAATGCGCGCGGGGCCCGCCGATATACCGCGGCCTCGTACGAGCCATCACGATATTCGCTTCCCCGATTCTTCGGAACGCCGTATGAACGGGTACCGCAACCGGTCTCAGGTGCATGCCAATCAGCGTATCCCCGATATCCATACCCAGTGCCGCTCCGGAACACAGGTCCTCTACCATGACCGCGTCTTCCAGCCTGCCGTAGACCTCCGTCACAAACGCTCCGCCCGCATGAAGCCAGGGTTCCACGCAGACCTGCCGGAGAGCGTACCGCTCCATGCAGGACCTGCTGACACAAAGGGCGCGGTTGATATGCTCGCATCCCTGCGCCGCAAGAAAAACGCCGGCCTCTTCCAGCGGAGGAAGGATTCCTTCGAGCAATGCCGACGCCACTTCCGCGCTGGAATCCGATCCTATCATCCTGCCCCGTACTTCGCTTGTCGAACATCCAATAACGCAGATTTCTCCCTTGCGGGGCTTTGCTGCGTCCAGAAGTATCCGGATCCCTTCCGAAGCCTGTTTTGTTATCTCGCTGTAATCCATATCCGTTCCTCTGTTTCTTTCATCACGGTTTCATATTATAGCACAGTGTCCCGGTATGGTATACTTGTTTCTATGCTGAACGGATGGGTGCAAAAACTGACAGAATGGTTCTCTCAGAACGCGCGGGATCTTCCCTGGCGTCACACATCTGACCCGTACAGGATATGGGTCAGTGAGATCATGCTGCAGCAGACGCGGGTCGAAGCGGTAAAAACCTATTATGAGCGTTTCATCCGCCGATTTCCCGATATCCTTTCCCTTTCAGCGGCTAGCGATGACGAGCTGCTGAAACTCTGGGAAGGACTCGGGTACTACAGCCGTGTGCGCAACATGAAGCGGACGGCGGAAATCATCGCAGGATCCGGGGAAACCTGTCTGCCCGCAGATTATGACAAGCTCCTCGCACTTCCGGGAATCGGCAGCTATACGGCCGGGGCAATCGCATCCATTGCGTACCGTCTTCCTGTCCCTGCCGTAGATGGAAATGTTCTGCGCGTGCTGGCACGCCTGAGCGCGGATCCATCTGACATCAAGTCCCCCGCCTGCCGGCGTCGGGCGGAGACATATCTGAAGTCTGTCATCCCGTCCGGCGATCCAGGAACGTTCAATCAGGCTCTGATGGAACTCGGCGCAACCGTCTGTCTCCCATCAGGAACCCCGCTCTGTCGGGATTGTCCTCTTCGCAGCCATTGCTCGTCCCACAAAAACGGAACAGAGCACCTATATCCCGCTAAATATTCAAAACTCTCAAGAAAAACAGAGGAAAAAACTGTTTTCGCGCTTTCGCTTAACGGCAGATTCCTTGGGTACCGCCGACCGGATCACGGTCTTCTGGCAGGCATGTATCAGCTTCCGGAAGCGCCTTCCTTTCTCCCGGACGAAGCGTTCGTTCCCTATCTGTCCGAGAAAGGACTGACTCCCATCGGAGAAATCCGCATCTACAGCAGAAAACATATCTTCACGCATATAGAATGGCACATGAAAGTGTTCTCCGTCTCCGTGTCACTGCGGAAAAACTCTCTCCCTAGGGAATGGATCTTACTGGATCCGGGTCAGCATTCCCTTCCTACGGCGTATCGTGTCTGTCTTCCCGACAGCACCGTCTAAGATACTTGCACGATTCCTATTGACAAATATTCTATTATTTGTGAGAATTAAGGATAAATTATCGAAAAATTGGATAATTTGTTCTTTTTTCCCCGGTAAATCAAATGATTTGCTTCCAGTCTGGCAGAGAAGGGAGGGCGTTCGGTGCAGATACGGGATATAGAAATATTTCTGGAGACCGCCAGTTCAAGAAACATCACGAAAGCTTCCGAGCAGCTTTCCATGTCCCAGAGTGTCGTAAGCACAAAAATCAAAAAACTCGAGCAGGAACTCGGATACCCGCTTTTTGTCCGGAACCGCGGCGGACGGGAAATCGAGCTTACCCGTCAAGGCCAGGAATTTATCAGCGTTGCCAAGCGGTGGCTTAATTTGTTTGAAGAAGCCGAGCTGATCCGTGAAAACGCGCAGATGGTTCTGCGGATCGCTGCCCCGGAGAGCGTATATTACGATTATCTGGAGCCGCGTCTGATTCCGTTTCTGGAAAAGAATCCGGAAGTATCGCTGAAACTGCAGATCTGCGATTCTTCCGAGGTATATGCCATGATGGGCAGCGGCATCGTGGATTTCGGTTTCGTATCCTATGAATCTGCCCGGTCCGATATCGTGCTGACACATTTGTATGATCAGTCTTTCCGGATCGTTAGTTATGCGGAACTTCCGCTTCAGAACGGTTTGCTTTCTCCCGCTGAGCTGAATCCGTCCTTGGAAATTCGGCTGAGCGGCGGTAATTTCTCAAGCGTTTCCCTGTGGCGTGAAAAATGGTTCCCCGGCAGGAATCCCGCAAAAACGGAGATCAACTCGCCACATATGATGGTCGGACTTCTGAAGCTTCCCGGCACATGGGCACTCCTCCCGACGGTATCCGCCAACGCTCTGCGGGATCTCTACGGTGTCCGACTGTTCGAACTCACGGATCCGCCCGAAAGCAGAAAGATCCTTCTCCTCCGTCACGGTGGGAAACCGCGTACGGACGCAGTTGCTCTTATGTCGGATGAGCTGGGAATCCCCCGCTGACCGACTCAGTATCTATAAAACAGTATCATACTACGGAGGTAATTTATCATGAAAAAAGCAATCGCCCTTCTTCTCGTTCTATGCATGGCAGTCGGGTTGTGCGCCTGTTCTTCAAAATCGAAATCCCTGACTTTCACCACAGGCGGTGAATCCGGTACCTATTACGCTTTCGGCGGCGTTCTTGGTTCTTATGTCTCTGGCGCTACGGACCTTGACATTACGGTCGTCGCGAGCACCGGTTCCAAGGCAAACATCGAAGATATGGCCGCAGGCAACGCGCAGCTCGGTTTCTCACAGAGCGACGTCATGAGCTACGCCTACAGCGGATCCCGTCTCTTCGATTCAGCCGTAAAGGACTTTTCCGTTGTCGCTGCTCTTTATATGGAACAGGTTCAGATCGTAACCATGAATCCTGACATTAAAACGGCTGCGGACCTGAAAGGCAAAAAGGTTTCCATCGGTGCGCTGGGTTCCGGCGTTTACTTCAACGCGATCGATGTCCTGGAAGCATACGGCCTGAGCGAGGCCGATATTGATCCCGTTTACCAGTCTTTTGCCGACAGCGCGGAATCTCTGAAGGATAATAAAATCGATGCAGCGTTCATCGTTGCGGGAGCCCCGACGACTGCCGTAACCGATCTTTCCACAAGCGGTCAGATCTATCTCGTTGGTATCGACAACGAACACGCGGACGCGCTGTGCGCCTCTTCGCCTTATTACACCAAATACACAATTCCGGCAAGCACTTACGGCCTTTCCGAAGATGTTCAGACGGTCGCCATCGCAGCTGTCGTCCTTGCACGGAATGACGTAAGCGAAGACGATATCTACAGCTTTGTTTCCACGATTTTCAATAATATCGACAAGATCTCCGAACAGCACGGGAAGGGTGCGGAACTGTCCCTTGAGTTCGCTTCCTCGATCACGGATGTTCCCTACCATCCCGGCGCTGCAAAATACTTCGCGGAGAAAGGATTCTCTGTCTGAAACCCTGCAGGGAAAAATCTCTAAAAGGAGACTTTTAGCACATGTCTGACATGAACCGACAAAACACCGATACCGGTGCGGCTCAGGATGTCAAGGATATAATGCGGAAATATGACCGCGAGTCCAACACCCGCATCTGGGAAGGAACGCCCGCGGTCATAATCCGCTTCGTTATCGTTGCGTTTTCTTTATACTGCATCTGGTCTACGCTGTTTTCCACAGCCGCTCTGGAAAAACGTCTTACCGTTTTTCTTGCGATGATCGTCATCATGGGGTACCTTACCTATCCTGCCAGCAAAAAACATGTCCGAACCAATTATATCCCGTGGTACGACATTGCCTTGATGGTCATCGGGACCGCATGCTTTCTGTATTACTGTTTTGCGTATGACTCTCTTGTCATGGTTCTCTCATCCGCATCCAAGATGACTCCTTTCTTCATTACCGTGGGCGTTATTGGAATTCTGTGCCTGATTGAACTGTGCCTGAGATGCGTCGGTATTCCCATTCTCTGTGTCGCCGGGGTACTTCTGATCTATACGTTTACACAGAAAAAACTTGCACAAGTCATTTATACTCTGTTCTATTCCACTTCCGGCGTTCTGGCAACGCCGGTGCAGGTGTGCGCGAAATATATCTTTATATTCATCATCTTCGGAGCCTTTCTTGAAAGAACCGGCATCGCTGCCTTCTTCATCGATATGGCAAACGCGCTCGTTGGCCGATTTGCAGGAGGCCCTGCAAAAGTCGCGGTTGTTTCTTCCGCACTTTGCGGCATGGTTTCCGGATCGTCCGTCGGGAATACCGTCACCACGGGATCCGTCACGATTCCAATGATGAAGAAAACCGGCTACCGGCCGGAATTCGCAGGTGCCGTCGAGGCCGCCGCCTCGACGGGCGGCCAGATCATGCCCCCGATCATGGGAGCAGCGGCATTTCTGATGGCAGAATACATGGGCATTACCTACGGTGAGGTCGCACTAAAAGCCATCCTCCCTGCGGTCCTGTATTTCGCCGGAATTTTCATCGCTGTGCACCTTGAAGCAAAAAAGCTTGATTTGAAAGGAATCCCGCGTGAAAACCTTCCGAAGATCGGAAGACTCCTTAGAAAACTCTATCTGCTGCTTCCTTTGGTCGTTCTGGTCTGGCTGGTCACAACGAACACCAGGACCATGCAGTTCTCCGCTTCAGTGGCGATTCTTGTCGCAATCGTTGTCAGCCTGTTCAACCGGGAGGACAAGATTACGGTAGGAAAGATTCTCGAAGCGTTGGAAGCAGGCGGAAAAGGCGTTATAACCGTTGCCGTTGCCTGCGCCATGGCAGGGATCATTTCCGGATGCATCACGGCTACCGGACTTGCTTCCAAGCTCATCACGGCTGTCGTTTCCATCAGTAATTCCGTCGGTCTTGTCGATCCGACTCTGATCGCCCTGTTTCTGACCATGATCTGCTGCATCATTCTCGGCATGGGCGTCCCCACGACGGCAAACTACTGCATCATGGCTTCCACGTGTGCTCCGATTCTGATTACAATCGGAGTTCCGAAAATCGCGGCACACTTTTTCGTGTTCTACTTCGGAATCGTTGCCGACATTACTCCGCCTGTCGCGCTTGCGGCTTATGCAGGTTCCGCCATTGCTAAATCCAATCCAATGAAGACAGGCGTCAACGCTACAAAGCTGGCAATCGGTGCGTTTATCGTTCCCTACATTTTCTGCCTTAATCCCCAGATGCTGTTTATCGATGCCGTGCCCGCAAAGGTTGTCCTGATCATCGTCACTTCCCTGATCGGAATCTTCGGCGTGGCTGCAGCGCTTAACGGCTTCCTGTTCCGTCCGATTCCATGGCCGCTCCGGATCATCATCGCTGCGGCCGGGCTTCTGATGATGGACCCGAATACCATTACGGATATTATCGGCATCGTGCTCTTCGCGATAGTCTTCATTTGTCAGTATCTTGCCGGACGAAAACGTAAAAAAGCCGCCTGAACATAATATCAACCACTAAAAAATGCCGGATCACTCCGGCATTTTTCTTATTTCGTTCTGTCTGTTATCCGATCTTGTATCTTACGGTTACCTGCGCGTTAACGGCTATCGCGCTGCTTTCGAATGCAACACCGATCAGTTTTGTTTCATCGAATGCGGTTTCGACGATTCCTATGACATCTCCAAGACGTACGCCGGTCTTGTCTGCCAGCGTTTCCGCCTTTGCACGTGCGTCGTCTATCGCGGCGGAGAGCGCATTCCGATACGCCTCCGAAGATTCTGTAATACTGTATGTCACGCTGATCAGCTCATTGTCTCCGGCATCAACAAGCGAAGCTATGATCTGCTCGGTTCTGCCGACCTGCGTTATGGTCAGGATAATTACATCTGTCGCAAGGTAGCTCGAGGGACTCTTTCCGGTCTCATCGGTTACGGGTACGATTTCCATCCCCCTCTGCTGAATATTATGTTTCAGAATATGCAGAGAGATCACCGCGCCAATCAGCTTCTGCGCTTCCCCTTGGCAGACTGCGGAGGCTTCCTCCGCAGTTTCTCCGGCTCCGGATACCCGCAGGGTAATCGTTGCAAAATCCGGCGCAGCAATGATCTCGCCGTTTCCCGTCACCTCAAAATAATGCTCCGGCGCACTCTTTTCCCGTTCCAGCACCACTGTCTGCTGTTCAATCTTCGGAGTAGGTACGTTAACGATCTCCTCTTCTGCCTTGCAGCCCGCCAAGGACGCCGCAAGACAGCACGCACAGATGATAACCAACAGCTTTTTTCTCATCGCCATACTCCCGCTATCAAGATATCCGCAATCCCGCGGACCGGTTCCGACCGAACCGGTGTCCGCCTCTTTGCGAAGGTAATCCAACCAACCGTATGAGTACATACATAATTAGTATACAAAGTCTGGAGAAGTCTTGCAAGGCGGCCGGATTGCGCAAAACAGTCATGTGATATATAATATAATGGATATAATAGGAGATAATATGCATGGCTTCTAATTCTAAAAAAAGCAAAGCGCCTTCCTCCAGATCCGCCGCAGCGCAGAAAGCAGCCGCAGCCCGGGTCGAAAAGAGAGAAGCACTGCGTCGGAGCAGAGAGACCCGGGGCGTTGTCTGCCTTGCGATCGCTGTTCTCCTCGGCATATATTTATTCATTTCAGGCAGCGGGATCCTCGGCAAGACGCTGAGCAGCCTCCTGTTCGGGCTCTTCGGATGGCCTGCCTATGTCCTTCCTGTTCTGTTCCTTATCATTGGGCTTCTGATCATCCGCAGCGCACGCGAAAGCCGCTCCGCCAAGAACGCCGACTGGATGTTCTTCGCGGGCATCTGGGATATCCTGACGCTTGCCGAGGTGATACGGAATATCCCTTATTCCGGCGTGGAGTATTTTAAATACATATCGACCGCTTATACGGACGGAAGCATGGCCAGGCGGGGAGGTGGCGCGATAGGCGCCATCATGTGCTATGCCTTCCAGCAGATCTGCGGCAACGCGCTTGCCTATGTCATACTGATTGCGTTCCTTCTGATTATTTTGATCACTGTTACCCGGTTCTCCCTTCATGATGCAGGTGAGAAGGTCACGCAGCGTGTCCAGTCTGCCACCAGAAACGTTTCTGAAAGAGCACACAATAAACTCTTCACAATGGAACTGGTGGAGGATCGTCCGGCAGAGGAGTTCGACAATCCATTCCTGCCCGGAAGAAAGCAGAAACCGGAGTCCGAGCTGGAAGGATTCCATTCCGTCGCGGATGCCATTCCCAAAAAGAAGAAATCAGCTTCCGGTCTTGATTCGTTCAACACCGCAGCAGCCGCTCTGCCTGCCGATACAGGAGACATCACGGAACGTCCGGTTAGAACGCGTACAACCGTCAGCCATTCCAAAACACCCAGGCAAGTCGTTCCCATTGAGGAATCGCCCACGTTTGCTCCCCCGATCAAACCCGCGCCCCAGCGCCGGCACAGGGAGGAATCCGTCACGGATCAAGTCTGGAACGATTTGGACGCAACCATTCCTGCCAAACCGGTTTCACAGCGTCCACGCGCAAACCAGGTCGATCCCGAACCATTCGCTCCGCTGACACGGACCTATGAGGTTCCGTCTTTCCTGAATCCTGCTTCAGCCGACCCATCCGCTCCAATCGTTCCCGGGTTTATCGCGGAACCGAAAGATCAGCCCGCCAAGGATCTCGAAGTGAAAACGCCGAAAATACGTCCCGTTTCCAAACCTGCCGCCCAAAAAAATCCGCCAGAAGATGATAAGCCTTCCGCCGCGGAACCTCCGGTTGATATCACCGTTTCCGCACCTGTGGCTGAGTACGCGCCGCCGCCGGTTACTCTTCTTGCGGAACCGAAGCAAGGCGGGTTCGGAAGCGAAAATCCATCCGAAGCCGCACAGATTCTCGTGGACACCCTTGCGAGCTTTAATATCGCAGTAAAGATAACAAATTACAGCGTCGGTCCCGTCGTTACGAGATTTGAACTTCAGCCGGCTCCGGGGGTCAGAGTCAGCAAGATTATGGGACTTTCCAACGATATCGCTCTTGCTCTGGCCGCCCCCCGCGTGCGAATTGAGGCTCCCATTCCCGGAAAAGCAGCTGTCGGAATTGAGATACCGAACAAAAAGGCGATCCCGGTCGTGCTTCGTGAAATCGTGGAGAGCAAAGAGTTTAAGAAAGCGGCCTCTCCCATCACGCTCGCTTTCGGAAAAGATATCGCCGGCAATGTCATTACCGCGGATCTTGCGAAGATGCCGCACTTGCTGATAGCGGGCTCAACCGGATCCGGCAAAAGCGTTTGTATCAACGATCTGATCGTTTCCATGGTTTATAAATCGTCACCGGCAGACCTTCGCATGATTCTGGTCGATCCGAAGGTCGTGGAACTGAGCGTCTATGGATCTCTCCCCCATCTTCTTATACCGGTCGTCACGGAGCCGAAGAAAGCGGCGAGTGCGCTACGATGGGCTGTCAATGAGATGATGAAACGCTACAAACTCTTCTCCGAAGTCGGTGCGCGCGAGTTGGAACGGTATAATTCCCTTCAGAAGGAAGCCTCGTCCAAACTCCCGAAGCTGGTTGTCATTATTGATGAGCTTGCTGATCTGATGATGGTCGCACCGGACGAAGTAGAAGACAGCATCTGCCGCATCGCGCAGCTTGGGCGCGCCGCCGGAATCCATCTGATTGTCGCAACACAGCGTCCTTCTGCCGACATTATCACCGGTCTGATCAAGGCTAATATCCCGTCCAGATGCGCGTTTGCCGTGAGTTCCGGTATCGATTCGAGAATCATTCTGGATGCGATGGGCGCAGAAAAACTTCTGGGGCGGGGCGATATGCTGTTCCATCCGACCGGCGCAAGCAAGGCGACCCGTGTCCAGTGCGCCTTTATTTCCGATGAAGAAGTCGAACGGGTCATGGATTACTTCTCCAAACAGGAGCAGACCCCGTCATTTGACGAAAAATTCGTCACGGAAGTTACCGCGGAATCGTCGGGCGGTTCCGCAGGTCAATTCGGAGAAGGCAAGCAGGAAGACGAACTGCTTCCGGAAGCGCTCAAAGTTGTTCTGGAAAACAACTCGGCTTCCATCTCCATGATCCAGCGGAGGCTCCGTGTCGGTTACGCACGTGCTGCCCGTCTGATCGATATCATGGAGCAGCACGGGTACGTTTCCGGATTTGAAGGCAGCAAACCACGCAGGGTTCTGATCAAGCAGTCCGAATTCAATCAGCTGTACGGCGGCGAAGCCGGCACAGAGGTGGAAAACCCGGAAGAATTTCCGGATGAAGACGTGTTCAGCAACTACGACGAGGAGCCGGAAGCATGAGCCAGATCGGCGTTATTTCCCTTGGCTGCGCCAAGAATCAGGTCGATACAGAACATATGCTTGCTTATCTGAAAGCAGCCGGCCACGATTTCGTCTCTGACCCTTCCGAGGCGGACATTCTGATCGTCAACACGTGTGGGTTCATCGAACCCGCAAAGCAAGAATCGATCAATACCATTCTGGAAATGGCGGAGTATAAAAAGCACGGCCGCTGTTCCGTTTTGGTTGCGACCGGCTGCCTTGCACAGCGTTATATGGATGAATTGCGGGATGCGCTTCCGGAAGTCGACATCTTTCTGGGCGTTCATGATTACGCCAAGCTTCCCTCCCTGCTTGCAGGAGCTCCTGCTCCCGTCTGCGCCCCCTATGCAGGCAGAGTGCTAACAACACCTCCCTACAGTGCGTATCTGCGAATCGGGGACGGATGTAGCAACCGCTGCACCTACTGCGCGATTCCGTTGATCAGGGGGCCGCTGCAGAGTGTTCCCATGGAAAAACTGGTAGAAGAAGCGGAAATCCTTGCGGACGGCGGTGTTACGGAGCTGAACATTATCGCGCAGGATACTTCCGGTTACGGACTGGATCTGTACGGTAAGCCGATGCTCCTGCCCTTGCTGGACCGTCTTTCGAAAATCTCCGGACTGCACTGGCTCCGCGTCCTGTATACCTATCCGGACACGGTAACGGAGGAACTGCTTGACGCATTCTCATCCAACGAAAAGATCCTGAATTATCTGGATATTCCGCTGCAGCATATCAACGACGGGATCCTGAAAGCCATGAACAGGCGCGGGAATCGCGCACACATCGAATCCGTTCTGAATCATCTTGTTCCGTACAGAAGCAGGTTTACGCTCCGCACGACCATGATGGTAGGGTTCCCGGGTGAAACAGACGGGCAGTTCCAAGAACTGATGGAATTCCTCCGGAACTATCCGTTCGACCGTGTCGGTGCCTTTGCTTTCTCTCCGGAAGAGAACACGCCCGCGGCATCCATGAACAATCAGGTGCCTGAAGATGTCAAGGAAGCGCGGCTTGACGCGCTTATGACACAACAGCGTGGAATCTCCGCCCGGCTGAACAAGGCGAGAATCGGACAGGCTGTAGAGGTTCTGATTGAGGGAAACGATGAAACCGGTTTGTTCGGCAGGTCGTTTGCGGAAGCACCGGATGTGGACGGTGTGATCCATCTTCCGTACAGATCCGGCATCAAGGCCGGGCAGTATATCAAGGTAAAACTTCTCGAATCTGACGATTATGATATGACTGGAGGATATCTTCTGTGAATCCCGCTAACAAGGCGACCATGCTCCGAATCATTCTTATTCCGTTTTTTGTCGCCTGCTTTTATCTCGATTTTCCGCATTCACGTGTAGTCGCATGTTGTATCTTCATCTTCGCAAGTTTGACCGATGCCTGGGACGGCTGGTATGCCCGGAGTCACAATCTCGTTACGGATTTCGGAAAACTGATGGATCCTATGGCGGATAAGCTTCTGACCTGTACCGCATTTATCATGCTGCTCGGAATCGGGAAGCTTCATCCCATATTTGTCATCATTTTTATCGGCAGGGAACTGATCATATCCGCTTTCCGCCTGATCGCAACGGAAAAGAATATCGTTATTGCCGCCGGAAAACTCGGAAAGGTAAAGACTGTACTTCAGTGCCTTGCCATCATCTTTCTTCTGCTTGACAATCCGTTCTTCAGAAGAATCGGTTTCCCGTTTGATCAGGTACTTGTCTGGGCCGCCGCTGTGTTTACAGTCTGGTCCTGCATCGACTATATCGTTCGAAACAAAAGTGTGGTGAGCAGCAAATGATTGCAGAAATCGTATCTGTCGGAACAGAACTCCTCATGGGTCAGATCGTCAATACGGATGCACAGCATATCGCGAGAAACCTTGCTCCGCTGGGCTATATCTGTTATTACCAGGTAACGGTCGGTGACAACGCGCAGCGTCTGACAGATGCGGTACGAACCGCGCTTTCCCGCTCCGATCTTGTGATCTTTACCGGAGGACTTGGCCCCACGGAAGACGATCTGACAAAGGAGACCGTCGCTGAAGCGCTCGGCCTTACCTGTGTTCCGATTCCGGAGCAGGTGGAGATCCTGAAAAGACAGTTTCGCAACGCCGGCTGGTCCATGACGCCCAACAACCTTAAGCAGGCTTCTTTTCCGGAATCCGCCATCATATTGAAAAACGACCACGGTACCGCGCCTGGATGCATTATGGAAGCAAACGGAAAAGCCGCAATACTGCTCCCCGGACCGCCGCATGAGCTTTTTCCCATGTTCGACCACTATGTCCTTCCGTACCTCGAAAAAAAAGGAAACACTCATCTTCACTCGCGCTTTCTGAAGGTCACCGGCGTCGGGGAATCCCGTCTGACATATGAGATCAGGGATCTGATCGCTTCCCAGACCAATCCCACGATCGCCCCATACGCAAAACCCGGAGAAGTGGAGCTCCGCCTGACCGCAAAATGCGCAACTGACGAGGAAGGCGAGGCTTTGATTGCTCCCGTAATGCAAGCCATACTCGATCATTTCGGTGCCAGCGTTTATTCCGTAAACGGAGAAACGCTGGAAGAGGTCTGCGTAAAGGCTCTGAACGCATGTTCAAAAACCCTCTCCGTATATGAAACAGGCTCCGGTGGGCTCGTTTGCTCTGCGCTTACGTCTGTGCCCGGTCATGAGGCGTTTCTGAAGGAAGGACGGGTCATTTGCGGATATGACAGATACATCTCTTCCTCCGATCCTTTCGGCCCTGAATATGCTCTTGCTCTTGCGCGCACGGCTAGAACGCTATCCGGAACGGATCTCGGTCTCTCCGTCGGTCCACTGAAGACGACGGAAAACCCGGGTTCACGCATGACCGGAACAGCATATATCGCCATATCGGACGGTGAATCTGACAAAACAGTCGTCCTGAATATGATGGGGTCGCCGGAACGTCTCCGCAGGATCTGCACCTTGAAGGCCATGGATCTGCTCAGGAGAAAATGCTTGAACCAGCCGCTAGATATTGATATAATTTAATGGTTGTCTACACATAATATTGATGAGGAGCTTGAATTGTATGAGTGTTGAAAAAGAAAAAGCGTTGGAAATGGCTCTGAACCAAATCGAGAAACAATTCGGTAAGGGTACCATCATGAAACTCGGCGATGCCGGAGCCAGAATTGCTGTTTCCGTCATCCCTACCGGCTGCATCCAGTTGGACTATGCGCTCGGAGTCGGCGGCGTGCCGCGCGGAAGAATCATTGAGGTTTTTGGTCCTGAGTCCTCCGGTAAAACGACCATAGCCCTGCATATTATCGCGCAGGCTCAGAAAGCCGGCGGAACCGCAGCTTTTATAGACGCCGAGCATGCGCTTGATCCGGTATATGCCGGCAATCTCGGCGTGAATGTAGACGATTTGTATGTCTCGCAGCCTGACACAGGCGAACAGGCGCTTGAAATCACGGAAACGCTCGTCCGGAGCGGGGCAATCGATGTAATCGTCATCGACTCCGTCGCAGCCCTCGTTCCCAAGGCCGAAATCGAAGGCGAAATGGGAGACTCCCATGTTGGTCTTCAGGCACGGCTCATGTCGCAGGCGCTCCGTAAATTGACCGGCGCCATCAGCAAGTCCAATACCGTTGTTATTTTCATCAACCAGCTCCGCGAAAAAGTCGGCGTCATGTTCGGCAATCCCGAAACAACGACCGGCGGCCGCGCGCTGAAGTTCTACTCTTCCGTCCGCATGGACGTGAGAAGAATCGATACCATCAAAAACGGTGCAGATCCGGTCGGCAGCCGTACACGGGTCAAAATCGTCAAGAACAAGGTCGCTCCCCCGTTCAAAACGGCGGAATTCGACATGCTCTACGGTCAGGGTATTTCCAGAGAAGGATCCCTGCTTGATCTCGCGACCGACAAGGGCATCATCAGCAAAACCGGATCCTGGTTCTCCTATGGAGATATGCGCATCGGTCAGGGCCGTGAAAATGCGCGCGCATTCCTGAAGGACAATCCCGAAGTCGCGTCCGAAATCGAAAAGACTCTCCGGAGCGTTCTGGATCAGGAGCGGGAGAAAGCGGCGGAAGACGCCGCAGCCAAACAGGCTGCGAGAGCCAGCGCTAATTCCTGAGACTGGTCGGCTTAACGGACAATATCAGTCTTAGTTTCTTTGGGGAAAGCGGAAAAACGCTTTCCCTAATCTTATTTTTTCGCCGATTTTGCGCTTTTTTTCTCACAAATCCAATTGACACGGAATATCCGTTTTGATAAACTAACGATTGTGCGATTTTGCGCGGTTATCCGCCACAGCCCCGGAGGGTTTCTGCTGAAATAGGCACAAAAGCATTATTTTATTAATTAAGGTTGGAGGAATCGCCATGAAATCCTATATGGCCAAGGGCGAAACCGCTGAGCACAACTGGTACGTGGTCGATGCTGAGAACATGATTCTTGGTCGTCTTTCCTCGCAGGTCGCAGCTATTCTCAGAGGCAAACATAAGCCCACTTTCACTCCCCATGTTGATACAGGCGATCATGTTATCATCGTGAACGCCGCCAAAGTTCGCATGACAGGGAATAAACTTGATCAGAAACTTTATCGTCACCATACCGGTTATCCGGGTGGACTTCGCGAAATCCCTTACCGCACTCTTCTTGCAGAGAAGCCGGAATTCGCAGTCTATGAATCCATTCGCCGCATGATGCCCAAGGGACCCCTTGGCCGTCAGATGCTCAAGAAGCTCCGTGTTTACGCCGGTCCCGAGCACAACAACGCTGCTCAGAAACCCGAAACACTCGTGCTGAAGTAACAGAGGAGGAACGAACAATGGCTACTACACAGTATCTTGGTACCGGCAGACGCAAAAAGTCAGTCGCGCGCGTTCGGTTGCTCCCCGGCAAGGGTGAAATCTCCGTCAACAAGCGTGATCTTGATGACTATTTCGGTCTTGAAACCTTGAAGATGATTGTCCGTGCTCCTTTGGTTCTTACGGACACACTGAGCAAATATGACGTATACGCGAACGTATACGGTGGCGGCACGACCGGTCAGGCCGGTGCGATTCGTCACGGCATCTCCCGTGCTCTGCTCAAAGTTCAGCCCGAACTTAGAGGCACTCTTAAAAAAGCGGGATTCCTGACTCGTGACCCGAGAATGAAAGAGCGTAAAAAGTACGGTCTCAAAGCCGCACGTCGTGCGCCGCAGTTCTCAAAACGTTAACCAAGACCAAACAAAAATGCAAAAAGCCCTGGAAATTCGACTCAATGTCAAATGTTGGGGTTGAGATAAAAGAAATCAAGTAAAATCAAGTTCAAACAGGAGTCTTGCATGAAAGTGTGAGACTCTTGTTGTATTCAGGCATGTAAAGGAAAGGAAACAGCATGCGGCAGG
>JAFPXU010000156.1 GCA_017394605.1 Clostridia bacterium
AAAGCCGCTGCCGATGCCGTTTCCAAAACTGTTGGCAGAGGCGGTGACCGTGCTGTCGGTTATCTCGATATTGGTCCCGGAGCCGCCTTTACCCCCGCCGATTCCTGCGGCATTAGAGCCTGCGGTGGCGGTTACCGCAGCGCCGGTGATGGTGATATCCGACACGCTCTCGCCATCCCCGCCGCCGATGCCGGCGCCGTGATCTCCGCCTTGCGCCGTGAGGGAGCCGCCGCCGTCCTCATCCTGAATGGTCAGGGTGCCTCCGTTGCCCTTCTGAAGACCGGCGCACGAAGACCCGCTTATCAGCGTATTATCCCCGTCCAGTTCGATCGTCACATCCCCCTGTCCGGAAGCCGCGGCAGCAGCCGCATTACTACTGTCATGCACATCAATCGTCAGCCCGCTGAAGGTGACCTTCGCCTCGGATCCCGCCGCCGCTTCTATGGTGACCGTGTTGGATGTGCTGTTCCCCTTGATCACGGTCGGAGAAGTCTCGGCATAGCCGGTGACCCCGTTGACCTGCGTGACGGTCTGCCCGTTCTCATTCGCACTGACCGTGACACTTCCGTTTTCGATGTTGTATTCCTCCGCAAAAGCGGAGAGCGGCGACAGACACAGCAGGGCCGCGATCAGCAGAGCTATAAAACGTTTCCCGTTCATATTCATCCTCCCCGGTTTGATGAATCAATTAAGTGCATGCCGGCCGGCATCGGCCGGCGCCTTCATTTTTTACCTGATTATATATTATATCAAAAATCAAGGCCCTGCAACACGGGAGAATTTCCGGCGGAGATCCTCCGGCCATTCCGCCCTTCCAAGCTATTGCAACCTTTTCGGGGGTGCGGACAGAATCCTGGACCGGGACTTGTCTCACCCGGGTCTGTCATGGTGCTAGGCCAAGCTTTCGCCTATAATCCAGAGGACTTAATCCTCCAAGCGACATTTTGATTCTTTTCTCAGCATACCAGTGAATGTACTGGTCTACCGTCTCAATAAAGTCATGGATGCTGGTTCCCTTCCAGGAATGGCCGTAGAACATCTCATTCTTCAATCGTCCGAAAAAGCCTTCACAAGCAGAGTTGTCAGGAGAACAGCCCTTCTTAGACATCGATCTGGTTAATCCGGCTTTCTCCATGCGTTCAATCCATCCTGGCCAGCGGTAGTGACATCCACGATCTGAATGGACTAATGGCTTCTCATCCTCGGAAAGTGTTGAGATAGCATCGTCAAGCATTGTGTTGACTAACACAGCATCCGGGGAAGTTCCAATCGTCCAGCTGACAGGCATACCGTCAAAGCAGTCAATAAGAGGTGAAAGGTATACCTTTCCGGCCGGGATGCTGAACTCAGTGATGTCTGTGAGCCACTTCTCATTCGGCTTCCCTGCATGGAAGTCCCGGTTGATCACATTCTCCGCTTCAGGAGATATCTCCCCTTTGTAGGAACTGTATCCTCTGCGACGCTTGTGGTAAACTTTCATGTCCTCTTCACGCATGATCCGGCGAACGACTTTTTCGGATACAATGCGTCCATTTGATCGCAAAACAGCGTGAAGGCGCCGGTAACCATATCTTTCCTTGGCTTCGGCGAATAATCCTCGTAACTCCTCTCGCAGTTCCCTGTATTTGTCAGGAGCATTTATAGCAGCTTCCTGGTAACAGTAACTACTCTTGGCCATGCAGAAGAGTGCAAGGAGGTCTTTTAGCGGATACCTGTTACGTAGGGCATCAATCACCATGGCCTTTTCGCGATTGCTTATCTTCTTGAGATTGATGCCCCGAGCTTTTTTTAGCAGTCTTGCTGCTTCCTTCAATGCGTCATTTTCAAGCTGCAGTCTGTAATGCTCTCTCCTGAGAGCTTTTACTTCAGCCTCCAGCGCCTGCTTCTCTTTCTGGAGTTGAACGATATCCAGAGCATCCTGTGGCGAAGGATCCGGCATTCGCTTTTTCCTGACTTTCCCGAGATACTTTTCGCGCCATTGTATGATTGCTGCTTCGGACACCCCATATGTTTCCGCTATTGCTTTAAGGGTAGTTCCTTTACAGGATTCCAGCACGGCTTGCTCTCGTTGTTCTTCACTACATCTTACCGATGTCTTTCGCTTTTTGCAATCTTTTCCGGTTTCTCTTGGATTCTCTTCCACCCATTGTGAAAGCAGGGATCGACTTGGATATCCCAGAGCCTTTACTGTCTGCTGGCCATTCTGTCCGTGCATGTAGTAATACTCTATCGCTGTCTGCTTCTCGCTATCTGTATACTTGCTGTAGCGCACCCGATGTTCGTGAAGGCCGTGATCTCTTTCGTACTCTTTAACCCAACGGTAAATGTTCGATTCATCTGGATAACCCAGCCGACGAACCGTTGCTTTTGCATTCCTTCCCATTTCGTAGTAGGTTTTAACTGCTAAAAGACGTTCTTCCAGGGAATACATGGTAATCCTCCTGTTCTATCTGGTCCAGGATTCTGTCCGCACCCCCTTCCTTCCTTTCACTTGCATTTACTTTGAAAAATGAGATCACCCAAAAAACAGTGTCGCACCTTTCAGCCCCCTCACTTGACGTACAGGATTCTGTACTTTATAACAGAAAGCGAAAGGGGTGAACCGTTTATGCTGGCTGTAAACTATACACAGTTTCGTAACGAGATGAAAAGCCATCTGGATCGCGTAACAGACTGCTATGAAACTCTGGTCGTAACGCGAAAAGGGAATAAGAATGTCGTGATACTCTCTGAAGACACCTATAACAATCTTCTTGAGAATATTCACGTTATGGGAAATAAGGCAAACTATGACTGGCTCATGGAATCAAAAAAGCAGCTTGAGACCGGCAGGGTGAAAGTAAGAGAACTCATTGAGGTTACAGATGAATAAGCTTTTCACTGACAACGGATGGGAAGATTATCTCTATGGGCAGAAAGAAGACAAAAAGAGCCTTAAGAGGATTCATAGTCTTATCAACGATATCAGCAGAAACGGTAATAGAGGAATCGGAAAACCCGAGCCTCTTGCGGGAAATCTGGCAGGGTACTGGAGCAGAAGAATAAACGATAAAGACCGTTTGATTTACAAGATCGACGGAAATGACATCTGCATTTTAGCCTGCCGGTATCATAATGATGAGCATTGATTGCAGCAAATCGCCGAACAGCCGATCCGGATCGGCTTGCTGACGTTTATGGAATCCGGTCAGATTCTGCAGTTTTCGTACCTTTCAAAAACTGCGTTGGAATACCCTCGTGACTCCGGACGGAATCAGTGTACAAAAAAGCATTCAACCTTTCAATGCCATATTTCATGCTCCGGCTCCAGTAGCCGGAGCATTTTTATATACAAAAAGATCCCCGCCGCAGCAGGGAACGCAAACATTCCTGAACACAAAAAACCGTCATTTCCAGTGCTTCAATTGGGAAAGATACCCGTCGTACAGGACCCGCCTCTCATTTTCCGGCATGTTGTCCGGATCCGGCATGTGCGCGATGAGAAAATCGATCAGAGTGCCCTTCGATCCGTACGTGAACGCTCCGTCCGCATAGCACCACCTGCAGTAATCCTCGTTGAAACTGCCGTCCGGTTCCCTGCTGATCATGCCGTCCTCGGAAAGCGGCATCCCGCAGCACTGGCAGACAAGCCGTCTCGGGCATCCGAGAAGCGTATTGATCGACACGTCATAGATTTCGGAAAGCAGCCGGAGCGTATCGGTATTCGGCTGCGTCTCCCCGTTTTCCCAGCGACTGACAGCCTGCCTGGTCACCATGACGCGTTCCGCGAGCTCCTCCTGCGTCAGTTTCTTTTCTTCCCTGTATCGTTTCAGTATTTCCCCGACTTCCATGAAACGGATCTCCTCTCTTTTACTGGTCTGACTTCATTATCGCCCGTCCGGGGTGTCTAAGCAAGCAACCCGCTGTTGCTTTACGGTCTTTCCTTCCGGGAAGACGGGGATCCGTCCGCGCAGGCAAGCCCTGCCCGTTTATTTCCCGTCCGGAAAACTCGTGAATACCTCGTGCTCCTCTTTCGGATACCCGTATTTCTCCTTCGCGTCGGCAAACGCCCGGATCATGAACGCCATGTTGCGCGCGAGATTGCGCATCGTCTGAAGCCCTTCGAGATCCTTTTTCACGTCCTCCGCCGTAAACCCGTGCACCATGTTCCAGTAGGTGCTCGAGGCGACCGGCATGCCGGAGATCGTAAAGTACTTGTTCAGCACGTCGAACGACGCCGTGTTGCCGCCCCGCCTGCAGGAGACGACCGCCGCGCCGACCTTCATGTGTTTTTTGAAGCGCGTGCTGTAGAAGAGCCGGTCCAGAAACGCGATCAGGTTCCCGTTCGGACTGCCGTAATAGACGGGACTGCCCACGACGAGCCCGTCCGCCGATTCGAATTTCCCCGCCGTTTCGTTGACGATGTCGTCAAACACGCATTTCCCCGTTTGAAAGCAGGACCTGCAGGCGATGCACCCGCGGACCGCCTTCTTCCCGACCGAAACGATCTCCGTTTCGATCCCTTCCTCCGTAAAGACGGACACCATCTCGGAAAGCGCCTCCGCCGTGCAGCCGTGTTCATGGGGGCTTCCGTTGATCAGAAGTACCTTTGCCATATCAATTTCCTCCCTGTCGTAATCTGGTTGCGCCGTTTCCCGGCGTCAATTGAAATCATGGATCATATGACGGATAACCGCCGTAAAGGCGGACATAAAGCGTGTTAAGGCTATATCGGTTCCCGGCGCCGGAATCTCCGGTCCGTCAGGAAATAGCAAGTAAGACACAGGATCACCTGCAAAAGCGTGGAGCAGGGCGTCGCGAGCCCGATGTGGAACATCGAGACCGGGACCTCGCGGCTCATGAGGTAGCCGACCGGGATCCTTACGAGGAACGCCCCGGCGATCCCCTGGAGCATCACGAAACGGGTCATGCCCATCCCGTTGAAGAATCCGATGAAGCAGAACAGAAAGCACGTCAGAAGACAGTCCACCGCGTACGCTTTCAGATAGTCTGCGCCTGCCGCGATGACCGCGGGGTCGTTGGAAAAGATCCGGGCAAGCAGGTCGCCCCGGAAGAAATTCAGCGCGAACATGCATACGGCCGGCAGCGCGGAGACCACGATCGCGTACCACAGGGCTTTCTTCGCTCTTTCGTACTGCCCCGCGCCGATGTTCTGCGCCGCGAACGCCGCCATCGCCTGCATGAAGGCGAGCGGGATCAGCATGATGATGCCGCAGACGCGCTCCGCCACGCCGATCCCCGCCGAGGGAACGAGTCCCAGCCCGTTCACGATGGCGAGCAGCACGAGAAAGGAGATGCCGATCAGAACGTCCTGGAAGGCGATCGGGAGTCCCAGCGCGGTGATCCGCTTTATGATTGGCGCAGTAAAGCGGATGTCCGCGCGGCTGAAGCCAAAGGGCAGGCCTCTTCTTCTCAGGATCAGAAGCGACGCGACGACGCTGACCGCCTGTGCAAGGACCGTCGCAACGGCAGCGCCCGACGCGCCCATGTGGAAGACCGCGACCAGGAGAAGGTCGCCCGCGATATTGGAGACGCACGCGATGAAAACGGTCATGAGCGGGGTCCTCGAATCCCCGATCCCCCGGAAGACGCTTCCGATCAGGTTGTAGGCAATGATGAAGACGGAGCCGAATCCGCAGATGCGGATGTAGGAAGCGGTCCCGGCAAAGGCTTCCTCCGGCGCGTTCATGACGCGGCTTAAAGGCCCGGAAAGCATCGGGATCAGAACGGTGAGACCGGCCGCGATCGCGCCGAACAGGCAGATGCCGGAACCGACGACCTCCCCGCCCTCCTGTCCTCTTCCCTCGCCGATCCGCTGGCCTAAAAGGATGGTCGTCCCCATGGCAAAGCTCATCACGATATTCGTGATGGTCATCATCATCTGCGATCCCGTCGACACAGCGGAAACGTCCCGCGACTCGGCAAACTGCCCGACGATCATCAGGTCGACGGCGCCGTACATCGACTGCAGAAACATCGCAAACAGCACCGGCAGCATGAAGCGCAGGAGCGGTCCGAGTATCTTTCCCGTTGTGAAATCATTCTCC